>JANMMR010000146.1:0-5534 GCA_031373455.1 Rhodoferax sp. | reverse complement strand
CGGTTTTC
The DNA here is from genome assembly GCA_031373455.1 of Rhodoferax sp. GTDB lineage: Bacteria > Pseudomonadota > Gammaproteobacteria > Burkholderiales > Burkholderiaceae_C > JANYCG01. Next base: position 5,526 of record JANMMR010000146.1, on the reverse strand, counting down.
CAGCGTGAAGCCCATGCCTCCCCAGAACTGCAGGCAGGTGTCGGGCACGATGCGGTTGAGCCGCCCGGCCTTGAGTTTGGCCATCGACGCCAGCTCGGTCACATCTTGCCCTGCCACGTAAAGCTCGCAGGCGCGGTAGGTGAGCGCGCGCAGGGCCTCGACCTCGGTCTTGACCTCCACCAGCTTGAACTGCACCCACTGCTGGTCGGCCAACGTGGCGCCAAACAACTTGCGCTCCTGCGCCCATTCAATGGTCAGGTCAATGCAGTTGCTCAGGCCCTGGATAGCGCTGCCCGCTGCCCACAGGCGCTCTTCCTGGAACTGCATCATCTGGTAGATGAAACCTTGGCCTTCGGCGCCGATCCGGTAACGCTGCGGCACCCGCACTTCGTCAAAATAAATCAAGCCGGTGTCGCTCGAATGCATGCCGATCTTGCGGATTTTGCGGGCGACTTCGATGCCTTTGACCAGTTTGCGGTTCAGCCCCTGGCCAGGGCCTTCACGCATCGGCACCATGATCAGGGTTTTGTTCTTGTGCGGGTTGCCGCCAGTGGCGCTGGTGGCGTCTCCGGTGTTGACCAGCATGCACATCCAGTCGGCCTGAAGGCTGTTGGTGATCCACATCTTCTGGCCGCTGATGACGTAATCGTCACCGTCTTTGCGCGCATAACTCTTGATCGATGCGACGTCGCTGCCAGCGCCTGGCTCGCTCACGCCAATACAACCCACCATGTCGCCGGCAATCGAAGGCGCCAGAAAATCACGCTTCAATTCGTCGCTACCAAAACGCGCCAACGCGGGGGTGGCCATGTCGGTTTGCACGCCAATCGCCATCGGCACGCCGCCGCAATGGATATCGCCCAGGCCCTCGGCCATCGCCAGCGCATAGGAATAGTCGAGCCCTGCGCCGCCATAGGCTTCGGGTTTGGTCAGGCCCAGCAGGCCCAAGTCGCCCAGGCCCTTGAAGACTTCGTGGGCGGGGAAAATTTCTTCCTCCTCCCATTGCTCCACGTGCGGGTTGATTTTTTCGTCGATGAAACGCTTCAGGGTTTTCTGGATTTCAAGGTGTTCGTGGGTGTAGTTCATTTAAATTAGATGATGGAATGACAGGATGACGAGATGAATTCAAGGCGCCTGAAAAACCTTGGGCACCACCGCGCGATGAAACCCGTCAAACGGCTTCACCGCCTCGCGCGTTTGCGATTCAGCGCTGGCCGGGCGCATCTCCCAGCCCAGCCGTGTCTGGGGCCGCGCGCCGTCGATGCGCATCGTCGTGCCGGAGATGAACGAAGCCGCCGGGCTGAGCAAAAACACAATGCCCGCCGCCGTTTCCGCCTCAGTGCCAAAGCGCCCGAGCGGCACCAGCTTGCGTTTTTCCCGCAAAGAAGCGCCCACTTCGGGCGGGTAGTGGTCCATGCCGCTCGAAGCGATGTAACCCGGAGCCACGGCGTTCACACGCACACCGGCGTGCGCCCATTCCACCGCCGCCGTCTCGGTGAAGCTCACCATGCCGGCCCTGGCCGCGCCGCTGTGGGCCATGCCGGGCATGGAGCCCCAGATGTCGGCGACGATGTTGACAATGGCGCCGCCGCGCTCCTTCATGCTTTGCAGGTAACACTCGCGCGCCATCAGGAAGCCGCCGGTGAGGTTGGTGTGGATCACCGCCTCCCAGCCCTTGAGGCTGATGGCTTCCAGCGGCGTGACGTACTGGCCACCGGCGTTGTTCACCAGGCCATCGACTTTGCCGTGGGCCGAGATCACTTCGGCAACGACTTGTTTGACGGCCTCCTCCTGGCGGATGTCACACACCTGGAAATCGACACTGCCGCCGTCCTGGCGGATTTCTTCCTGCACCGCCTGCAGCTTCTCTACCTTGCGCCCCACCAGCACCACATGTGCGCCCAGCGCGCTCAGCTCATGCGCGGTGCAGCGGCCAATGCCCGAGCCGCCACCGGTGACGATGATGGTTTTGCCCTTGAACAGGCCTTTTGTAAAGACAGATTGGTAAGCGACGCTTGTGTTGACCGGCGATGACGCCATGCGGACTCCTCGGGTTGCGATGCCTGATTTTGGCGCATCCGGCGCCGTCAGCTTGTCAAGCGCGCAACACCTTGTCCCGCAAGTGTTTGCTCACCCTGACCGGCATGGTGAGCAGAATTTGCCCCATGCCCTTGCCCAGCGGGTCGTTGCGCAACGAGGCCATGCCGCCACCGTCAAGCGCCTGTTCACACACAAAATTGAAAGCGTGAATGCCGGGCACGTCGAAACGCGTGACCTTGCCTTTGACGAAATGTGCGAGGTACGCAGCCACCGCCGCTTCGCTCAGTTGCTCGCGCAACACCGGCAACAGATCGGGGTGCCGGGCGATCACACCAATGTTGGAAATATCGCCCTTGTTGCCACTGCGCGCATGGGCAATTTGAATCAGTTCAACTTCAATTTCATCTGAAATAATGACTGTTTTTTCTACATTTTTATTACCATTATTTATAGCAATATTTTGTTTAAATTCGTGACTTAATACTGAATTAATTGCATCAATGTTTATTTCAGAATTATTTATTCGAACATCGGTCTTCACCAAACGCTTGTCCAGCAAGAACCCAAACTGCTTGATCGACGGCGCGGCCGACGAACGGCCACCGCCCGAGCCGGTGGTGCCGGGCGACCACGAGGTGCCTGCCGGTGCCACCTCGCGCGCCAGCAAATCCAGCGCTTCTTTGCGCGGGTGCATGGCCGTCACGCGCAGGATGACCTCGCGCGCCCCTTGCGCCGTGGCATGCGGGCCAAAACACGACTCGCTGCCCAGCACCTCGATGTTCGTGCGGGTATAGGGGCCCCAACCAGCTTTGTCAATCAGCTCTCCCGTTCGCTCGAGGATCGCTTCGCCCGTGCGTTGCGCCTTGCCCTTCGCGTGGATACCGATGATGGTGAGCTGCGCCGAGAGTTTGAAGCCGTCCATATAAGTGGCGCAAACCTTGTAGCTGGGCGTGGGTGGTTTGCCGCGCGCGCCGCGCACCTGCACGCGGTGCTCCTCAGCGGCGCCCACCTGCGCCAGCGTGACGCCGGTGAAATCACACACCACATCGGGCAGGATGTAGTTGGCCGGGTCGCCAATTTCATACAACATCTGTTCGGCGATCACGGCGGTGGAAACCAGGCCGCCCGTGCCCGCAGGTTTGGTGCTGATGAAGCTGCCGTCAACGCTGCATTCGACAATCGGGTAACCAATGTGCGCCCAGTCCGGCACCTGTTCCCAATCGGTAAACAGCCCGCCGGTCGCCTGCGCGCCGCATTCAAGGATGTGGCCGGCCAGGCTGCCGCCGGCGAGTTGGTCCAGGTCGCCCGCACCCCAGCCGAATTCGTGCATCAACACGCCCAGCGTCACCGCTGAATCAACACAGCGCCCGGTGACGACCACCTGCGCGCCCGCGTCCAGCGCCGCCTTGATGGGGCCGGCGCCCAGGTAGGCATTGGCCGTGAGCACTTTATCTGGCAAGGCCGCGCCGCTTTGCAGCTCGCGCACGCCGGGCTCGGCTGCGCGCAGAGCGGGCAGCAACAGCATCACATCGTCACCCGTTACCACGCCAATCCTGAGCGCGATGCCCTGCTCAGCCGCCAACGCGGCCAGCGCGTCGGCGCAGCCTTGCGGGTTCACGCCACCTGCGTTGCTGACGACCCGAATGCCTTGGGCGACCACATCTTTGAGAACCGCCTTCATGGTGACCGTGACAAAGTCGGTGGCGTAACCCAACTCGGGTTTTTTCAAGCGCGCACCCGCCAGGATCGACATCGTCAACTCGGCCAGGTAGTCAAACACCAGGTAGTCGATCTGCCCGCTGGCCACGAGCTGGGGCGCGCCCACGCTGCTGTCGCCCCAGAAGCCCGAGGCGCCGCCGATGCGGACGATTTTGTTGCCCGCTGCAATGTTAACCGGGGTGTTGCCCGCCGGGGTTTCGCCTGGTGCCGTGTCGCCTGTTGTCATGGTGCCCAATGTGTTGCCGCAATGAGCCTTCAGTATAGGGATTCAGGGCAGCGCCTGGGCACCCCACAAGCGCTTGAGCTGCGCGTCTCGGCCGCAACTGGTGCGGTAGTACTTGTAACGCACCGGGTTCTTGGTGTAGTAGTCCTGGTGGTACTCCTCGGCCGGATAAAACGCCGTTGCCAGCACGATCTCGGTAACGATGGCGCCCTTGAAGGGTTTGGATTTTTGCAGTGCCAGCCGGGACGCCTCTGCCACCTTCAACTGCTCGGCGTTTTGCGCAAAGATCGCGGTGCGATAGGGCGAGCCCTGGTCGCAAAACTGGCCGTTTTTCTCGGTCGGGTCGATGGTGCGCCAGAAGTGCTCCACCAGTTGCGCGTAACTCACCTTGGCCGGGTCAAACACCACTTCGACCGCCTCGGCGTGGCCGGTGAGGTTGCTCGACACCTGCTGGTAAGTGGGGTTGGCGACCTTGCCGCCGGTGTAACCCGAGGTGGTGGAGATGACGCCCGCTACCTTGTCAAAATCACTTTCAACACACCAGAAGCAGCCGCCGGCGAAGATCGCCTTGGCTGTGGGTTGGGTTGTGGGTTGGGCTTGCACGGGCGCGCCGGCGATGAGGGCCAGCCCCAGGGCCAGCGCAGAGGTCAACGCCATCTTCGTCAAGACCGCCGAGAGGGCAGCATGCCACGCTGAAACTTTTTGCCGGGTGTTCGTCATACGTCGCTCACAAATTTGAGGGCCACACCATTGTTGCAGTAACGTTTGCCGGTGGGCCGGGGGCCGTCGTTGAAGACGTGGCCCTGGTGCCCTTCGCAGCGCGCGCAGTGGTACTCGGTGCGGGGCAGCACCATTTTGTAGTCGGTCTTGGTCTGCAATGCGCCGGGCAAGGTGTCGAAGAAACTCGGCCAGCCGGTGCCGCTTTCGTACTTCATGCTGGATGAAAACAGCGGCAAGTCACAGGCGGCGCACTGGTAGGCGCCCGAGCGCTTTTCGGCGTTCAAGGGGCTGGAGCCCGGCCGCTCAGTGCCTTCCTTGCGCAACACGTCAAACTGCGCCGGGCTGAGCCGCTTTTTCCATTCGCCATCGGTCAGGCGCAGCGGCTGGATGGCGGGCGCAGCGCCCATCGCCGTGGGCAACTGAAGGCCCAAACCCAAACTGCCAAAAAGCGTCAAAATGGGTCGCCGCGTCATGTGGGTTGTGTTTGTCATTCGTTTCATGGAATTTCCCGGTTGCAGTGTCTGACTGGCTTGCGGCCTTTAAGTTCGCCTTGACTTGTTTGCCTTGCCTTGCCCGCTTTACTTTGCTCGCATCTCCTTCGTCGCGCCAACTCCGAAAGTCTTTCACTGCCTTGCCACCATGCCCACCGTTGAATTCGCCAAAAGCCTGCGCCGCCATGTGGAGTGCGCGCCGCAGACGGTGCCGCCAGGCAGCTTGCGGGAAGTGCTCGAATCGGCCCTGCAAGCGGCGCCGGCGCTGGCCTCGTATGTGTTTGACGACCAGCGTGCCGTGCGCAAACACGTGGCGGTGTTTGTCAATGCCGA
>JANMMR010000488.1:0-2492 GCA_031373455.1 Rhodoferax sp. | reverse complement strand
GGGCGCACGCAAACCTGGGTTCGCGCGAAATAGTTGTATCAAATCGTGCGGGGCAATTCCCCGCGCATCAGGAAATCCATGTCCCGTTTCAATGTGAAAAAAGTCGCCGTCTTGGGTGCTGGCGTGATGGGTGCGCAGATCGCCGCCCATTTGGTGAATGTCCGCGTTCCGGTCGTGCTCTTCGATTTGGCCTACAAGACGGGAGAAGGTGCCCTGTCTTCCCTTCCAGCCAAAGACGGCGCGCCGGTTTTGCCGGGCGGCAAAAACGCCATCGTGGTCAAAGCGGTGGAGGGGCTCAAAAAGCTCAAACCTTCACCCCTGGGTGTGGTGCAAGACGCCGACCTGATTGGCCAGGCCAATTACGAGGAACACCTGGAGCAACTGCGTGGATGCGACCTCATCATCGAGGCGATTGCCGAGCGCATGGACTGGAAGCTTGACCTGTACAAGAAGATCGCGCCCTATGTTGCGCCGCATGCCATCGTCGCCTCCAACACCTCGGGCCTGTCGATCACGAAGCTGAGTGAAGCCTTGCCTGAAGCCATCAAGCCGCGTTTCTGCGGCATCCACTTCTTCAACCCGCCGCGTTACATGGCGCTGGTGGAACTCATCAACACGCCGACGACCGAACCCGGAATCCTCGATGACCTGGAGACCTTTGTCACCAGCACATTGGGCAAAGGCGTGGTGCGCGCCAAGGACTCGCCGAATTTCATCGCCAACCGCGTCGGCATTGCCGGCATGCTGGCGACCATGAAGGAGGTTGACAACTACGGTCTGACATTCGACGTGGTGGACGACCTCACGGGCAAAAAAATGGGCCGTGCCAGTTCGGGCACGTTTCGCACAGCCGACGTGGTGGGGTTGGACACGATGGGGCATGTCATCAAGACCCTGCAAGACACCTTGTCGCTGGAGACGGATCCGTTCTACGCCAGTTTCGCCACACCCGAGGTGTTGAAAACCCTGCTGGAGATGGGCAACCTCGGGCAAAAAACCAAAGCGGGCTTCTTCAAGAAGGTGGGTCGTGACGTGCTGCGTTTTGACCTCGCTTCGCGCACGTATGTGCCTGCCGGCGAAAAGGCCGATGAGGTTTACGCCCGCATGCTGAAAAAACCAGCCGCTGAGCGGCTGAAACTGCTGCGCAACAGCGAAGGTCCTCAAGGCCGTTTCCTCTGGGCGATTTTGCGCAACAGTTTTCACTACGCCGCCGTGCACCTGGGCAGCATTGCCGATAACGCACGCGACGTCGATTTCTGCATGCGCTGGGGCTTTGGCATGCAACAGGGCCCGTTTGAGTTGTGGCAGGAAGCCGGCTGGCTGGCCGTTGCCAACATGGTCAAGGAAGATATCGACGCGGGCAAGGCCCTGTGCAACGCACCGCTGCCGGACTGGGTGTTCAATGGCCCGGTGGCCGAATCCGGTGGTGTGCACACGGCGAAGGGCTCGTGGAACCCGACCACTGGCCGCTTCGTCCCCGTGCGGCAATTGCCGGTGTACACACGCCAGCATTTCCCCGAGTCGGTGTTGGGCGCCAACGCCGCAGCCGCTGAAACAGCGGGCAAAACTCTGCACGAAGACGACGCCATCCGCCTTTGGACGCTGGACGGCGAAGTCCTCATTGCCAGCATCAAAACCAAAATGCACGCCATCGGTCCGGACGTGGTTGAGGGCCTGGTGCAGGCGATTGACCTGGCCGAGAGCGCCTACCAGGGACTGGTGATCTGGTCGCCCGACGAGATGTTCTCCGCCGGAGCGGATCTTCAAGCCATGTTGCCGGCCTTCCTGATGGCGGGTGTGAGCGCCATTGACGGCGCGGAGCTGGAAATGCAGCAGATGATGCTGCGCCTGCGCTACGCCAGTGTGCCGGTGGTCTCTGCGGTGCGGGGTTTGGCGCTGGGCGGCGGTTGCGAGCTGGCCGTCTATTCCAGCAAACGCGTGGTGGCGATGGAGAGTTACATCGGCCTCGTGGAAGTGGGCGTTGGCCTGGTGCCCGGCGCAGGGGGTCTGACCTACATTGCGCGGCGCGCCGCCGAGAACGCCGCAGCGTCCACCGGCAAAGACTTGCTGCCCTTCCTTACCGATGGTTTCACGGCAGCAGCGATGGCACAGGTCGGAACCAGTGCGCTGGAGTCGCGCAAACTGGGTTATCTGTTTGACAGTGATGTGATCGTGGCGCACAAAGACGAGTTGCTGTTCACCGCCATCAATGAAGCCAGGGCCCTGTTCACCAGCGGCTACCGGGCGCCGCACAAACGCCTGTTTCCGGTGGCGGGCCGCAATGGAAAGGCCACGATTCTGGGGCAGCTCGTGAACCTGCGCGATGGCGGTTTCGCAAGCGGCCATGACTTTCACATCGCCGCATTGATTGCCGGTGTGGTGACGGGCGGCGATGTCGACGCGGGCGCCCTGGTCAGCGAGGAGTACCTGATGGCGCTGGAGCGCAAGGCTTTTGGTTCGCTGCTGACCCACCCCAAGACCCAGGAGCGGAT
>JANMMR010000485.1:0-2335 GCA_031373455.1 Rhodoferax sp. | reverse complement strand
CCGCGGTTCGCCGCTTCCATGATGCCCGGGCCGCCGCCGGTGCAGATGGTGAGCCGCCCGGCAACGGGTTTGCGCGCGCTGTAACCGGCCACGAGCCGCGCAAAGCGGCGCGCCTGGTCGTAGTGCTGCGCGTTGCGCACGTCGCGTTCGGCCAGCGCCAGGGCCTTGGCATCGCCCCCGGAGCGCGCAGCCGCCAGCGCAGCCTGGGCCACATCCGGCGGCGCAAACCGCGCGCTGCCAAACACCACGATGGTGTTTTCAATGCCCTGCGCCGCCTGCTCCAGGTCGGGCTTGAGCATCTCAAGCTGGATGCGCATGCCGCGTGTTTCGCGCCGCAACAGAAATTCGGGGTCGGCAAAGGCCAGCCGGTACGCGTTGGCCTCGATCGGATTGCCCTGATCGGCATGCGCCTGCAACTCCGCCCAGGCATCCGCCAGGCGGCGCTCGGTCAGGTCTTCAGTAAGGTTTTGGGTGTTTTCCATTTGGGGGATTGTGACGAAGTTGCAGAAGTCAGAATGCAGAACGCGCAGGAGTGGTTGTTGGTCCTGACTACCGCCGCTGGCCCGAACCCCCGCAGCGCCGCTGACGCTCAACTGCCGCAGGCCCTTCAGGCGACAAGCGATGGAAAACGCCCGCAATCAAGACTTTTTTGACCTCGCTCAAATCTCAAGCCGTTGCCGCATGTCACTTCACGGCTGTCGGGTCTCCCTGTTTGTCAGGTGCAAACGGAATGCTAGGGTAAATACCAATACAAAGGAAAATAATTAGTTGAACAATCAATTAGTTGATTAATCAACTAATTTTCTCCCTTCTTCTTTGCTCTGCTCTTCAAAGCCGACCTGTCAACCAAGTCCTTGCGCATAATGACCCGCCCAAACACCACTCTGGCCCGAAAAGCGGCGCGCGCCTCGGCCCGCCCGCCCTTCATGATCGCGGACGCCAGCAACGAGGCCGCGAGCGACCCGCTGCCATTTCAAGCTGCCGTGATTGATCTGGAGCGTTATGTGCCAGCCTACTTTGTCTGGATTGCCAACAAACTCACGCGTGGGGCCTCACAGAACTACCTCAACCTGTTTGGCGTGGGTGCCGAAGTGTGGCGTTGCATGGTGCTGCTGGCCGTCCACAAAACGGTGAGCGCGCAGCAGGTGAGCCAGATCATCGGCATGGACAAGGCTTCGGTGAGCCGTTGTTTCAAGCAAATGCTCGTCAAGAAACTGATCGCGCTGGAGCTTGACCCCACCGACGGCCGCATCCGCCTGGCCAGCCTGACCCTGCATGGGCGCCACATCCACGATCAAATTCTCGGCATTGCGCTGGCACGCGAGCGGGCGTTGCTGCAAGTGCTGAACCCGGACGAGCAGGAAACGCTGATAGTTTTGCTGAAACGGCTGCACGAAAACCTGCCAGCGGTTGAACTGGCGACGCAGGACTTCATTGCCGATTCGCTCGCAAGGCCAATAAACGCCATCCGCGCAACTCGTTCGATGTAGCCCCCACTCATTCACCCCACTTGAGGAGATACACACATGTTCGTCAGAAATTGCTGGTACGTCATCGCATGGGATCACGAAATCCCAACCGAGCAGGCCAACGGGAAGATATTCACCCGCACCGTGCTGGGCGAGCCCATTGTGGTGTACCGGTCTGCTGCAGGCCTTGTGGCCCTGACTGACCGCTGTTGCCATCGCGGCGCGCCCTTGTCCAAAGGGCGTGTGGAAGGCGACAACCTGCGCTGCGGCTACCACGGCTTGCTGTTCAACCCGCAAGGGCAGTGCATTGAAGTGCCCGGCATGGAAAAGGCGCCCGCCAAGGCCTGCGTCAAGCAGTACCCAGTGGTGGCGAAGAACAAATGGGTGTTTGTCTGGATGGGCGAGCCCCAGAAAGCCGATCTGGCCTTGTTGCCAGACAACTATTCCTGCGACAGCCCCGACTGGCGCAACGATCCCGGTTACATGCACTACGACACCAACTACCTGCTGATCTGTGACAACCTGCTGGATTTCTCGCACCTCAGCTACGTGCATGAAAAAACCTTGGGGGGCTCCACCGCTATCGCCCAGGCCCGCGCCGACGTGAGCGAAGTCACCGCGCCAGGACAGCGCGGCCTGCGCGTGCAGCGCTTTGTGCCTGAGCTGCCTTCGCCGCCGTCGTACCAGCGCATTCACGCGTTCAAAGGCCCGATAGAGCGCTGGTGGGACTACGATTTTCTGCTGCCCGGCACGCTGCTGATGAAATCCGGCGGCCGCCCTGCCAAAAACAACACGGTCGATACCGGAGAAGTGGAACTGCACAGTTGCCAGACCGTCACGCCGGAAACCGAAAACAGCACCCATTA
>JANMMR010000480.1:0-2719 GCA_031373455.1 Rhodoferax sp. | reverse complement strand
CTTGAGCAGTGCAGCACGCAGCGCAACCTGAGCCCTGAGGGGCGCCTTCAAGCCAAAAACGTCGGCGCCTGGTTCAAGCGGGAGAAGCTCAAACCGAGCGCCGTGAAAACCAGCGCCTGGTGCCGCTGCAAAGACACAGCTACTCTGGCCTTTGGCACCCACCAGGTCTGGAGTCCGCTGAATTCAACGTTCGGCGACCGTTTGCCGCAGCCCGATCAGGTGCAGGCCATCCAGGCGGCGCTGGCCAACATTCCGGCGGGCCAGTTTGAAGTCTGGGTCTCCCACGGTGTGAATGCCCGTGCGCTCACCGGTGAACAGCCGGCCATGGGGGAAGCCTTTTTGATGGGCACCGATGGAAAACTGTTTCTACGCAAGGTGTTCTAGAGACGACACCTGCAAAATCGGATACAACCCGACATGCAACCCGATATTGCAGAACCCACAACGGCTCAGAGCCACAGGAGACACCGTGTACAAACTCAATGTCAACGGCAAAATTCACGAGATCAATGCCGAAAACGAAATGCCCCTGTTGTGGGTGATCCGCGAGGAGCTTGGCCTCACCGGCACCAAGTTTGGCTGCGGCATCGCGCAGTGCGGCGCCTGCACGGTGCACCTGGAGGGCACGCCGGTGCGCTCCTGCTCCATTCCCGGCAGCGCCGTGGCCGAACGCGCCATCACCACCATTGAAGGCCTCTCGGAAAACGTCTCGCACCCGATCCAGAAAGCCTGGGCGGCGCTGGACGTGCCGCAGTGCGGCTATTGCCAGTCGGGCCAGATCATGGCGGCGGCGGCCTTGCTCAAAGACAAGCCGAAGCCGACCGACAAGGACATTGACGAAGCCATGAGCAACATCTGCCGCTGCGGCACCTACCTGCGCGTGCGCGCGGCGATTCACCATGCTGCGGGCACCCGCGCCGCGAGTCTGACAGACCGCGTGGTGGTGGTCGACGGCGCAGCCTCGTCACAACAGACCGCCACTATGGCTTGAGGAGATCACCATGACCACTTCCTCAAAACACACCATCACTCGCCGCCAGTTTGTTGTCGGCTCAGCCACCATCGCGGGCGGTGGCCTGGCACTGGGTTTGAACCTGGGCGCTGGTGAAGCACTGGCCCAAGCGGTAGATACCGAAGTCACCGTTTGGGTCGTTATCAAACCCGACGACAGCACGGTGATCCGCATGGCCCGCTCCGAAATGGGGCAGGGCACGCGCACGGGCCTGGCGCAGCTCGTTGCTGAAGAACTCGAATGCGACTGGGCCAAGGTCTCGACTGAATACCCCACACCCGGGCAGAACCACGCCCGCAAACGCGCCTGGGGCGACTTCGGCACCGGTGGCAGCCGAGGCATCCGGGGCTCACAAGATTACGTGCGCCAGGGCGGCGCTGCGGCGCGACAGATGCTGTTGCAGGCTGCGGCCAACGACTGGAACGTGCCCGTGGCCGAGCTGACCGTCAGCAAAAGTGTCATCACCCACGCAGCAAGCAACCGGCGAACCAGTTACGGCAAGGTGGCTGCCATTGCCGCCAAACTGCCGGTGCCGGATTTCAAGACCATCGCCCTCAAAGACCCGCGCACTTGGAAGCTGGCCGGCCAGCCGTTGCCGCGCATCGACACAGCCGACAAACTCAACGGCAGCAAAGTCTTTGGTGCGGATGTGAAGCTGCCCGGCATGTTGAGCGCGGCCATCATCGACAGCCCGGTCTTCGGTGGGAAAGTGGTGAGTTTTGACGACAGCAAAGTCAAAACCATGCGCGGCGTCAAAGGCGTGATGAAAGTCGGCACCACCGCCGTCGCCGTGGTAGCCGACAACTGGTGGCGTGCCAAAAACGCGCTGGCGGTCTTGCCGATTGTGTGGGACGAGGGCGCCAACGCCAATGTGTCGAGTGCCAGCATCGCTGCGCATTTGAAAGAAGGCCTCAGCGCCCCGGGCGACTACGCCGGCCGCAAGGAAGGCGACGCCCTCAAGGCAATTGCCGGCGCAGCGAAAAAAATCGAAGCCACCTACAGCACGCCCTTTCTCGCGCACGCCTGCATGGAGCCGATGAACGCCACCGTGCGGTACACGCCCGAGCGCGCCGAAGTCTGGGTGCCGACGCAAAACGGTGAAGGTTCCCACGCGGCGCTGTCCGCGGCCACCGGCTTGCCGCTGGAGAAATGCGAGGTCTACAAGATGGACCTGGGCGGCGGCTTTGGCCGGCGCGGCGGCAACCAGGACTACGTGCGCCAGGCCGCCACCATCGCCAAGGAGTTTCCGGGCGTGCCCGTCAAGTTGTTGTGGAGCCGCGAGGAAGATATCGCGCATGATTTTTACCGCCCGATCTCGCAGTGCCAGATGTCGGCGGGGCTGGACGCCACTGGAAAACTTGTCGGCCTGCAACTGCGATCAAGCGGCCAGTCGATCAACGCCTGGGTCAATCCGCAGGGCATCCGCGACGGCAAGGACGAGCGCCAGTTGCAGGGCCTGTGGGTGCAGCCGGGCGACGCGCAAATGGGCTACACCATCCCCAATTTATTGACTGAATACGCCATCCGCAACACGCACGTGCCGGTGGGCACCTGGCGTGGCGTCAACACCAACCAGAACGCGGTGTATCTGGAGTGTTTCATGGAGGAAGTGGCCCGTGAATCCGCTAAAGTCACCGGGAAAGACTCGCTCGAATTCCGCCGCGCCCTGATGCAAAACCACCCCAAACACCTGGCCGTGTTGAACGC
>JANMMR010000472.1:0-2032 GCA_031373455.1 Rhodoferax sp. | reverse complement strand
CACGAAGCGCGTGTTGGGCATGCTGGAAGATTTGGCCAAACATGACAAACCACCAGAGCCAGCGAAGGACGCCGAAGGCAAAGAAATCACCGACGCTGTAACCGATGTACTGAGCGAAGAAGACAAATCCGCTGCCAAGGCCGCTGACGGCAAATACACCAAGTTCTACACCGAGTTCGGTGCTGTGCTCAAGGAAGGCATGGGTGAGGACTTCGGCAACAAGGAGCGCATCGCCAAACTGCTGCGTTTCGCATCCAGCACCACCGACACCGTGAGCGTCAGTTTTGCCGACTACAAAGCCCGCATGAAGGAAGGCCAGGAGGCGATTTATTACATCACCGCCGATACGATGGCCGCTGCCAAAAACAGCCCGCAGCTCGAAGTTTTCAAGAAAAAGGGCATCGAGGTGCTATTGATGACCGACCGCGTGGACGAGTGGGCGCTGAACTACCTGCACGACTTTGACGGCACGCCGATGCAATCGGTCGCCAAAGGCGCGGTCGACCTGGGCAAGCTACAAGATGAAACCGAGAAAAAAGCCGCTGAAGAAGCCGCTGAAACCTTCAAACCCTTGCTCGCCAAGCTCAAATAAGCGCTGAAAGACAAAGCCGAAGACGTGCGCGTCACCACCCGCCTGGTCGACTCACCCGCCTGCCTGGTGGTGCAAGACCACGGCATGAGCACGCAGATGGCACGGCTGTTAAAGCAGGCCGGGCAACAGGCGCCCGACGTGAAACCCGTGCTGGAGGTGAACGCCGAACATGCGCTGGTAAAGAAGCTCGAAGGCTCCGTGCATTTCAACGACCTCGCCCACATCCTCTTCGATCAGGCGCTGTTGGCTGAAGGCGGCATGCCGACCGATCCGGCGGCGTATGTGAAGCGGGTGAACGCGCTCCTGGTCTAGCCACCTGGGGCGTTTTTTAGCCCGCCAACGACTCCTGGCGCTCCAGCAGCGCCAGCAGTTCCTCGTCAATTTCGGCATCGCGCGCGTGCAGCGTAGCGGCCAGTTGCGGGTCGCGGGTGTAGATGCTGGCGTCGTTGAGTTGCTGGCGGATGTCGGTCTGCTCGGCTTCCAGCACCGCGATCGCTTCCGGTATGCCCTCGAGCTCACGTTGCTCCTTGAAACCAAGCTTCTTTTTGGATGCCGCAGTGCTCGCGCGGTTTGCGGGCGCCGCCTCCACTTTCTTTGCCGACCCGCCTGAAGTACTGCTGGCGCCGGCTTTTGCCGCCTTTTGCGCGATGTCTTTCGCACGCGCCGATTGAACCAGCCAATCCTGCACGCCGCCCTCGTATTCGCGCCACAGGCCCGGCGTGGTGTCGGTGGATTCGCAGACGATGGTGCTGGTGACCACGTTGTCGAGGAAGGTACGGTCGTGGCTCACTAGAAACACGGTGCCGGGATAGTTTTGCAGCAGGTCTTCGAGCAGTTCCAGCGTGTCGATGTCGAGGTCGTTGGTCGGCTCGTCGAGCACCAGCACGTTCGCAGGCCGTGCGAACAGACGCGCCAGCAGCAGGCGGTTGCGTTCCCCGCCGCTCAATGAGCGAACGGGCGAGTTCGCGCGCGCGGGTGAGAACAGAAAGTCGCCCAAGTAACTTTTCACATGCTGGCGCTTCTCGCCAATCTCGATCCACTCGCTGCCAGGGCTGATGAAATCAGCCAGCGTCGCGTCGAGGTTCAGCGCATCGCGCATCTGGTCGAAATACGCCACTTCGATCTTGCTGCCCAGGCGGACTTTGCCGCTGTCTGGCGCCAGTTCACCCAGTATCATCTTCAGCAGCGTGGTTTTTCCGGCACCGTTGGGGCCGATCAACCCAACTTTGTCGCCGCGCAAAATCGTGCCGGTGAAGTTGGACACGATCAAACGCTCGCCATAGGATTTGCTCACTTTGGTGAGTTCCGCCACGATCTTGCCGCTGGGCGCGCCGCTGGCCACATCAAGCCGCACGCTGCCCAATACCTCTCGGCGCGACTCGCGTTTGGCGCGCAAATCCTGCAAGCGTGTGATGCGCCCTTGCGCCCGCGTGCGGCGCG
>JANMMR010000438.1:0-8973 GCA_031373455.1 Rhodoferax sp. | reverse complement strand
GCTGGTCGTCTGCCGCCAAGGGTCTTGGGCAACCTGGCGACAGCCTGTTTCAGTAGCCCGCCAGCATTTGCGCCATGGGCGCTGCCGGCGTCAATAAATCAGCACAACAGCCCGCGCTTCGATCGCCTGCCCCAAGCCCACCGGGCCCATTTTTTCGGCGGTTTTGGCCTTTACGTTCACCTGCCCCACGTCAAGCGACAACGCGCGTGCGATGTTGCCGCGCATCGGCTGAATATGAGATGCCAGCCGCGGCGCCTGGGCAATGATGGTGCTGTCGACGTTGCCGATTTCAAAACCAGCCGCACGCACACGGCGCGCCGCTTCGGCCAGCAAAACCATGGAATCAGCGCCCTTGAACTGCGCATCTGTGTCAGGGAAATGGTGGCCAATATCGCCCAAGGCGGCTGCGCCCAACAGTGCGTCGGTGATGGCGTGCAGCAGCGCGTCGGCATCGGAATGGCCGAGCAATCCCAGATGAAACGGAACCACCACCCCGCCCAGCGTGAGCAGGCGATCAGGCACCAAGGCATGAATGTCCCAGCCTTCGCCGATACGGGGCATTTTGAAGGCGGGAGCATTGGATTTTTCGGGCGTGATCATTGTTGGGAGGCTTGCGAATGGGAGCGAAAGGGCAAATCAACGGCCGCTTTTTGCGCCTGGCGCGCCAGCAAAATACTCTCTGCCAGGGCGAAATCGGCCGGGTATGTGACTTTGAAGTTCTGCGCGCTGCCCTCGACCAGTTTGGGTTTGAGCCCGAGTTGTTCGATGGCACTGGATTCGTCTGTCACCGGCGCGGCTGCCTGTTGCAAAGCCTTTTTCAACATGCCAATGCGGAACATTTGCGGCGTCTGCGCGAGCCATTTGTCTGCGCGGTCGACTGTCCCGTTCACGCGGCCTTCGCGCTCGGTTTTGAGGGTGTCTGGCACCTTCAACGCGAGAAGGCCACCCACTTCATCGGCAAGGCAAGCGTCGATAAGGGCTTGAATTTGACCGGGCGTGACGAGGCAACGTGCAGCGTCATGAACCAAAACCCAATCGTTTTCTTTTGATTTGTTTTCAATCAATCTGACAAGTCCATTTGAAACACTTTCATGTCTCGAATTTCCTCCACAGTTTGCTATCTTAATAGAACTATTTTTAGTTAAATATTGATCAATATATGATTCAAAATAGCTATCTAACGGGGAAATGACGACCACCGTGCCGGCAATCTCTGGCACTTGGCCCAGGGCCTTCAGGCTGTGAACCACCATCGGCAAACCCGCCACCATTTGGTACTGCTTGGGCAAGTCGCCACCAGCGCGGCTGCCAGAGCCGGCACAGGGCACCAGCGCCCAAATTCGGGGCTCAACAATGGTTCCGGGAGGTGGTGAAGCAGGCGTCATGCAGTGGGTGGGTCAGTCCCCATTCTAAAATCGACTTGTCCACCCCTCGCTGCACCCCCTCTGTTGCAACGCGGGGTGTTTGCCATTTGCGCCGAATTTGCACCTGAATCGATGGATCTCCCCAAACTCAAAAGCGGCCGACGCTTCACCCTTCCCCGCCCGCCCGGTTCGGCAGACGCCTTGTTGCTGGCGCGATTGGGTGCGCGCGAAAAAGCCACTGGCAAGCTGCTGGCCATCGTCACCGCAGACGCCACCGACGCGCAGCGGCTGATGGACGAGATCTCCTTTTTTGAACCGGACCTGCGCTGCGCCTTGTTCCCTGACTGGGAAACCCTGCCCTACGACACTTTTTCACCGCACCAGGATTTGATTTCCGAACGCCTGGCCACGTTGTGGCGGATCCAGCAGCGTGACAAGGACAACGGCGCCGATGTGGTCGTGATCCCGGCGAGCACCGCGCTGTACCGGCTCGCCCCGCCTTCGTTTCTGGCCGGCTACACCTTCGCCTTCAAAGTCAAACAGAAACTCGACGAAGCCAAATTCCGCTCACAGCTGACGCTGGCCGGTTACAGCCACGTCACCCAAGTGGTGAGCCCTGGCGAATACGCGGTGCGCGGCGGTTTGATCGACCTCTTTCCCATGGGCAGCCCGGTGCCCTTTCGCGTCGATTTATGGGACGACGAAATCGACAGCATCCGCACCTTTGACCCGGACAGCCAGCGCAGCCTGTACCCGGTGCCCGAAGTGCGCTTGCTGCCGGGGCGCGAGTTCCCGATGGACGACGCCGCCCGCAGCAAGTTCCGAAAACGCTGGCGCGAACTGCTCGAAGGGGACCCGACCCGAAGCCGGATCTACAAAGACATCGGCATTGGTGTGGCCACTGCCGGCATTGAATATTATTTGCCCCTGTTTTTCGACGACACCGCCACCGTTTTCGACTACCTGGGCACTGGTACCGACTCTGCCGCCACACTGGTGCTGCACAGTGACCTGGAGGCGTCTTTCCAGCGTTTTGCGCAAGACTCCCGCGAGCGTTACCGCCTCGCACAAGGGGATCCAGAACGCCCGGTGCTTCCGCCTGAAGCGCTGTTTTTGAGCAGTGAGCAGTTCTACGCGCGGGCCAATGCCCATGCGCAACTGGCGATCAGGCCGAGCCTGCCAGGTGAGAGCCAGGAGTCGGCCTATGTTGAATTTGAATCCTTGCCGACGCTCACTGTGGTTCGCGGTGCGGAGGAACCTCTCGCCGCCTTGAAGACCCACGCGCGCAATACCCAACAGCGCCTGCTGATCCTGGCCGAAAGTGATGGCCGCCGTGAGAGCCTGTTGGATTTCCTGCGCGCCTCGAACCTGAGTCCCCCGGCGTTCGATTCCCTGCTGGAATTCCAGAACAGCGAAGAGAAATTCGGCATTGCCACCTCGCTCTTGGGCACCGGCTTTGCGTGGCTCGAAGCGGGCATCGATTTCGTCACCGAAACCGAATTGTTTGCTGCTGGCGCCACCTCAAGGCGAAAAAAAAAGCAGGAACAGGTGAGCGATGTCGAAGCCCTGATCAAAGACCTGAGCGAGCTCAATGTGGGCGACCCGGTGGTACACAGCGCACACGGCATCGGCCGCTACAAGGGCCTCGTCAACCTGGATCTGGGCCACGTGCAGGCCAATGGCGAACCCGAAATCCAGGAGTTCCTGCACCTCGAATACGCTGACAAGGCCACGCTGTATGTGCCTGTCAGCCAGTTGCAGCTCATCAGCCGCTACACCGGCGTGAGTGCCGACGAAGCGCCTCTGCACCGCCTGGGCAGTGGCCAGTGGGAAAAAGCCAAACGCAAGGCGGCCGAGCAGATCCGCGATTCCGCAGCCGAGCTTTTGAACATCTACGCCCGCCGTGCTGCCCGCGAAGGCCACGCCTTCCGCTTTTCGGCGGGCGACTACGAAACCTTTGCCAACGCCTTTGGTTTCGAGGAAACGGCAGACCAGAAAGCCGCCATCCATGCCGTCATCCAGGACATGATCAGCCCGCGCCCGATGGACCGTCTCATCTGCGGCGATGTGGGTTTTGGCAAAACCGAGGTGGCCCTGCGCGCCGCGTTCGTTGCCATCACTGGCGGAAAACAAGTGGCGTTTTTGGCGCCCACCACGCTGCAGGCCGAGCAACATTACAAGACGCAGGTGGATCGCTTCTCCAAGTGGCCGGTGAAAGTCAGTGAAGTTTCACGTTTTCGCTCTGGCAAAGAGGTCACGGCAGCACTCAAAGGGCTTGCAGACGGCACGGTCGACATTGTTGTCGGCACCCACAAACTGCTCAGCGAATCGACCAAGTTCAAAGACCTGGGGCTGCTCATCATCGACGAAGAGCACCGCTTTGGCGTGCGCCACAAAGAGGCCATGAAAGCCTTGCGCGCCGAGGTCGATGTACTCACGCTCACCGCCACGCCGATTCCGCGCACACTGGGCATGGCGCTTGAAGGGCTGCGCGACCTCAGCGTGATCGCCACCGCGCCGCAGCGCCGCCTGGCCATCAAAACCTTTGTGCGCACTGAAGGATCTGGTGTGATCCGCGAAGCCGTGTTGCGCGAGTTGAAACGAGGCGGCCAGGTTTATTTCCTGCACAACGAAGTCGAAACGATTGAAAACCGCCGCGCAAAACTCGAAGAGTTGCTGCCCGAAGCGCGCATCGCCGTGGCCCATGGCCAGATGCCCGAGCGCCAGCTGGAAGCCGTGATGCGCGATTTCATCGCCCAACGCTACAACCTGCTGCTGTGCTCCACTATCATTGAAACCGGCATTGACGTGCCCACGGCCAACACCATTGTGATGAGCCGCGCCGACAAATTTGGCCTGGCACAGTTGCACCAGTTGCGCGGGCGCGTGGGCCGCAGCCATCACCAGGCCTACGCCTACCTGATGGTGCCCGACAAGGAAAGCCTCACCAAACAGGCTTCGCAGCGGCTCGACGCGATCCAGCAGATGGAAGAACTCGGCAGCGGGTTTTACCTTGCCATGCACGACCTGGAGATTCGCGGCGCAGGCGAAGTGCTGGGCGAAAACCAGAGTGGCAACATGCTCGAAGTGGGTTTTCAGCTCTACAACGAAATGCTGGGCGAAGCGGTGCGCTGCCTCAAAGCCGGTATCGAGCCGGATCTGATGGCGCCCATGAACGTCACCACCGACATCAACCTGCATGCGCCCGCGCTCCTGCCGGACAGCTATTGCGGCGACGTACACCTGCGATTGTCCTTCTACAAAAAACTGGCCACGGCCAAAAACGCAGAGCAGATCGACGCCCTGCTCGAAGAAATCGTCGACCGCTTCGGCAAACTGCCACCGCAGGCGCAAACCCTGATGGACGTGCACCGCCTGCGCGTGTTGGCCAAACCCTATGGCGTGGTCAAGGTAGACGCGTCACCCGCCTTGACGACGATCACCTTCAAGAAAGACCCGCCGATCGACTCGATGCGCATCATCGAGCTGATCCAGAAAAACCGCTACATCAAACTTGCCGGCAACGAGAAACTGCGGATCGAGCTGGACCAGCCAGACGCCAAAAACCGGGCGCAAACGGTGCGGGATGTGTTGCGTAGATTGGGGCAGCCGGTGAAAGTCTGATCAGGGTCTGATCATGCAGCGCAGCAGCGCACCCTCGCGGTGCATAATTGGCTGGCACTTAACTTGCATTGAAAGCAATATCACCATTCCACCCCGGAGATCCCCATGCAAACTCGACGTTCAGCCCTCGCATTCACTGGCGCCATCGGAGCCCTGTCGCTGGCGGGCCAAAGTTTTGGCCAAGGCAAGTATCCGGACCAACCGGTGAAGATCATTGTGGCTTTGCCTGCGGGCGGCGGCGTGGACGTGATCGCGCGCAATCTCGCGCAGAGGATGAGTGCTGATTTGGGACAACCGTTTCTGGTCGACAACCGGGCGGGCGGCTCCGGGCAAATTGGCATGCCGGCGGTCGCCAAGGCAGCCCCGGATGGCTACACGCTGACCGTTTCACCGGCTTCGTTCTTGTCGACCAACAAAAGCATCTTCAAAAATCTGGCCTACGACCCGGAAGCCGACTTCGCCCCGGTCACGCGCCTGGTGAACCAGGCGATGATCCTGGTGGTCAAGGACAGACAAAAATACCCGACCTTCGCCGCGTTCCTGGCTGCGGCCAAGGCCAACCCCGGAAAGTTGACCTACGCATCGTCGGGTGATGGCAGCCCCCAGCATCTGGCTGGCTTGATGTTTGAAACGCGAACGCAAACCAAACTCTTGCATGTCCCTTACCGGGGCGGCGCGTTGGCCATCAACGACACGATCGCCGGCACCGTGGATGCCATCTTCGCCGTGATGCCTGAAGCGGTCCAGCACGTGAAGGCCGGGACGCTTTACCCCCTGGCGGTGATGACGGCGAACCGTTCATCGATCTTCCCCCAAGTACCGACCATGGTGGAGAGCGGCGTCAGCGATCTGGTCCTTCCGACCTGGATCGCTTTGCTGGCGCCCGCGAAAACCCCCAAACCCATCATCGATCAACTCAATCGCGCGGTGCTCGCTGCGTTCGATGCGGACAACCGCAGCAAGCTGGCCGAGATCGGCATGGATGTGGCTCCCGCCGGCCCCGAGGATTTGCGCGCCTTGATCGCGCGCGATATCAAGCTGCATGCAGAGTTGGTGAAGGCCGCTGGGCTGGTGCCGCAATAAGCGGCAACGAAGGGCGCTTACCCGCCGCTGGCTGCTTCGGGCCAACACGACGTTTGCTGGTGGCATTGACTTGCGGCCGGAGGTTGCCAATGAATTGGCGACAATGGATGCCCACTAGCAGCTATAGTTTTTGAATTGATGATGGAACCCCAGAGATCTGAACTTGCCCCCGGTTTGGCCGTGCAAGGCTTCACACCCCCCCTGCGCCTGCGTGATTTCAAGCTCATCGCCTTCGACATGGACTCCACGCTCATCAACATCGAGTGTGTGGATGAAATTGCCGATGCCGCAGGCCGCAAAGCCGAAGTCGCCGCCATCACAGAAGCCTCCATGCGTGGCGAGATCACTGACTACAAAGACAGCCTGCGCCGCCGTGTGGCACTGCTCAAGGGCGTCAGTGTGGCCAGCATGGAAGAGGTGCTGAACAACCGGCTCAAGCTCAACCCCGGCGCGGCGGATTTGGTAGCCGCCTGCAAGAAAGTGGGCATGGTCACGCTGCTGGTCAGCGGCGGCTTTACGTTTTTCACAGACCGGGTTCGAGCCGTTTTGCAAATTGACGCAACCCGAAGCAATATCCTCGAAATCGACGAAGCAGGCTTCCTCACCGGCCACATGGTCGACCAGCATTGGGGCGACATCTGCGACGGCGAAGAAAAGCGCAGGATGTTGATCCAGACCTGTGCGGCGAACGGCATTCACCCGCGTTGTGCAATTGCCATGGGCGATGGCGCCAACGACCTGCCCATGATGTCAGTGGCCGGGCTTTCTGTGGCCTACCACGCCAAGCCGAAGGTGCGCGAGCAAGCCATGGTGGCGATCAATTCCGGCGGGCTGGACCGGCTGCTGGAGGTATTGCGGTAATACTTTTCAGCAATAGTCAACCCAGCTTCGCAAGCATCTGACCCATCAGCTCGTGCAGCTTGTTCACCGCCTTGAGTGGCCGCACCATCACCTTGAAATCGGTGATCTGGCCGACGGCGTTCCAGGTGATGAGGTCGACACCATTGACCCGCACACCGTCGATCACACTTTCAAACTCCAGCACCGCAGAATCCGCCGCGTACCACTCGCGCTTGTAGACAAAACTCTCGTTGCCCAAAACCTGCAGCGCTGCCGCCAGGTAATGCGTGGTGATCGCACGGCCCTGTTGGGGGGTGAACACGACCGGCGACTGGAAGGTGCAGTCTTCATGGAGCAAGTTGGCAAGCGCAGTGACATCGCGAGATTTCACGTAGGCGTGCCACTGCTTGACGGTGGTGGGCGGGTTGTGGGAGGGGGTCATCGGGGTTTGCTCCTTCTTAGTTCAATTTTTCAATTATTCTTCAATTATTCAATTGCTCAAACGCTCACGTGGCGAAGTGATCAAGTGCGTTGCGCCACTGCGGTGCCCGCCTTGACTTCAAAGGTCGCCAGTGTGGCAAGTGTGGCATCTCGGCGTGCCACATCATCAACCACGCGCAAGGTGGTGGTCAATTTTTCCGGCGTGAATTCACACACGCCAAATCCCTTGCCCTGGTTGTCCGCAAAGCTGAAATGCGGGTTCTCGGCCAGCCAGCCGTCAACCACGTTGCGCGCTGCGTTGCCACTGCGCGACGTGATGCCAGTGCCGCAAAACTCCACGCCCACATTGGCCGATTTTGCATCGCCGTAATTCGCCTTGACCTGGCCGACCCAGCTTTCATGCACGTCGCCGCCCAGCACCACGGCCGTGCGGCCGGGTTTGCCAGCCACGTTGGCCGCCAGCGAACCGGTCAGGCGGGTGCGCGCGGCCGGGTAACCGTCCCAGCCGTCGTTCCAGAAGGATTGTTGCGGCCCGGCGCGGAAGTCACGCGGCCCCAGCAGCGAGCCCTGGCCCAGCACCTGCCAGCCCGCTTGCGATTGGCCCAGTTGCGCATCCAGCCAAGCTTCCTGGGTTTTTCCCAGCAGTGAACGATTGGGGTCACTCCATTCCACACAGGTGGCAGGATCGAAGCGGCTGGAGCCCGCGCGCCCATCGCGGTTGCACGCGATCGCATCTTTGTACTGGCGCGGGTCGAGTACATGCAGGTGGGCAAGCTGGCCCCAGCGCAGTTGCTGGTAGATGCGCATTTCTGCCCCCTGCTCCAGGCCGGCCAGCGCCCGTGTGAGCACACTGGCGCGCACCGGCATGTGTTCGTACCAGGCCTGGTAGGCGCTGGCGCGGCGTTGGGCAAAGGTCTGGCCCGATGACGGCTCTGCGTTGGAAGTAAAGCCCTCATGCTCGCCCGCATAGTCGTTGTGCACCTCGTGGTCGTCCCACGTGAGCAGCCAGGGGCAGGCAGCGTGCGCGGCCTGCAGATCAGGGTCGGACTTGTGCAGGGCGTGGCGCGCGCGGTAGTCGTCCAGCGTCTGCACCCAGCGGCCATTGGTATTGCGCACCGCATTGGCGGCGCCGGGGTATTCGTAGATGTAATCGCCCAGAAACAGCACCAGGTCGAGCTGCTCCCGCGCCATGTGGCGGTGCGCGCTGTAAAACCCGTGCTCCCAGCGCTGGCAGGAGGCGTAGGCCAGGCGCAATTTGCCCGGGCGCGCATCTGGCGAGGGCGGCGTGCGCGTGCGCCCAACGCCGCTGGTGAAATCACCAGCATGAAATCGGTAAAAGTACCAGCGGTCAGCGGCCAGGCCCTGCACTTCGACGTGCACCGAATGCGCCAATTGCGCCATCGCCACGGCCTGCCCCTGCTGCACAATTTGCTTGAATTGATCCTCGTGGGCGACTTCCCAGCGCACGTTCACCGGGTCATTGCCCAGGGACGAAAACAAACCCTGCGGCAACAAACGCGTCCACAATACCACGCCATCCGGCACAGGTGCGCCGCTGGCAACACCCAGTGTGAAGGGGTTGCTGCTGATGCGCGGCTGGCTGCTGGCCGGGCGCGGCAGC
>JANMMR010000396.1:0-4530 GCA_031373455.1 Rhodoferax sp. | reverse complement strand
GGCGCCGCCGACAGCGCCGGGGTAGGTTGCAGACACAAGAAAGCGCAAACCCCAGGAATCGGAAGTGATGTAGCCGTCATTGGTGCAAGTCTTGCCCGCGACGGTATCCACACAGGGCGCGCCACCCGAGTAGGCAGCGCTGTTGTACGCGAGCGGCCGTCCGTAACGCAGGACGCTTGGATCGGGCAGGCCGTTGACGCGGCTGAACCCGACTTCTCCTGCTACAACTACCCTGGCAGCGCCCATCGCATTGGCAAAGACCTTGTTGGCTCCCACGCTGCCAGTGACAACGCCAAAGCGGTCGTAGGCATCAAAGGTTCCGCCAACCGGCACGCCCAAAACGCCCTTGTTCAGCGCGAGGATGCTGTTGGGCGCGCGTGTCACAAAAGCCGAAACGATGTCGAACGCGTTCAGCGTAATCGGCTGGTTGGGCCGGTAGGCCAGTTCGCCAAACAGGGCGCTGGTTGCATTCAGCTTTGAATTGAAGCTCATCCCGAGCAAGGCAACGTTTTCAACGTACAAATTCGCGTAATTCATCGAAGTTGCGCCGGGCGCCGCTGCGTTGACCGTGGCGCGCAGGCTCGGCATTGAACTGTGCGTGTTCATGGCATAGCCGCGAAAATCGGTATTGAGCGACTCGGATTTGAAGCTGGCCGACAATCCGAACTGCCCGCCGTCCTGCGCTTTCACATCGGGATTGCGGTGCAGGTAGTTGTTCGTCGCCAGGCGCGTCTGCTCGGAAGCGCCCGCCAGGCCGGCGAAATCGCAGCCCTGGGGCGCGAAGGAAGCGACGTCAAAGAAAGTGCCGCATCCAGGCAGGACAGCAGCGCGGCTTTCGTAGGGCAGGAAACCCTCTAGATTCCATCCATTGCCCGTAGCAAGTTTGGCGCTGACCATGCCCAGTGGCAACCTGCTCTCGAAGGGCAGCGCGCCAGGCCTGAATTGCGACGCAAAATCGGTCGGGTTGATGGCCGCGTTGATGCCGCCTCCGGTAAAGAGTGAACCGCCCCATTGAAGCACCTGGCGGCCGACTTTGGCGTCAAGCTTGTTGCCGCTGCCGAAACCGAATTGGCCATAGACGTAGTAGTCGCGGAACTCCGCGCCGTTGAATTGCGCGCTGCTGGCAAACCCCCTGTCGCTCAATGGCGTATTTGGAATGAAGGCGTTCGGATAATTGCCGTAGGGAACCGTGGCTTGGCCCTGGACCAGATCGCGCCATACAGAGCCTCTGACAAAAACCCCCAGATTGTCTTTTTTCACATCCAGATCGAAAACACCCTTCAACACGGTGGAAATCGCATTTCCCTTGCCGAAGTTGAGGTCAGAGCCGCCGGTTTGCCCGGCCAGCCTTCCCGGCGCAGTGCCCGGCACCACCAGAGAGGGTTGCGTTGAATACGCGTCGGGGCTGGGGCTGTCGGCCCGGATCTGGGTGCCCAGAGTGATGGTGCTGTTGAATTTGCCCTCCAGCCCGGAGTCGAGCTTGAAGTCAACCGCCATGGCGGGAAAGGTGCTCAGGCCGAGCGCAGAAACGGCCAAGGCCTTTGAAATGGAAATCATGGTGACGCTCCTCGAATTGTGATGGTGATGCCATGCACTGCCTGAATGCCGTTGCCGGATTCAAACAATACACCCACTGGATTCTTCTCATTTCAAGGAAAAGGTGTTTGCCATTTGATGACTTACATTTGTCATTTGGTGACAACTGATGCCGCCATTCCGAATGCCCCTGACGCGATTTCAAACCAGTTGCCGGGTTCCCGGTTGGCCGTCAATGGGTACTTGTGATCGCAGGGTAGTCGGCGTCGCGCCAAACTGGGCGATGAACCAGCGCGTGAAGGAGCTCTGGTTGGCGTAACCCAATTGCTCGGCAACCCGTCCCAGCGGATAGCTGGTGTTCCGGATGTAGTGCTGAACCAATTCGCGCCGCACCTCGTCGACCAAACCTGAAAAAGTCTTTCCGCTTTCTTCAACTTTCCTTTGCAGCGTCCGCACGTGCATGCCCAAGCCTTGTGCGATTTGGTCCACGCTGGCGCGACCCATGGGCAACAGAAGGTAGATGGACTTGCGAACCTCCAGCACAATGGAGCTTTGGCCCCAGCGCGGCAAGGCATCAATGAAAGATTGGGCGTAGCCCGCCAGGGCGGCATCGGCCTCCCGGTTGGGTTGGTCCATATCCGAAGTGGGACAAACCAGACCGTTGAATTCGCTGTCGAATTGGAGTGAGCAGCGGAACACCCTTCGGTAAACCTGCAAATCCCCCATCGGAGCATGGGCGAAATGCACCGCTTGCGGATGCCATTGTTTTCCGAGCAAGGCCCGGAAGATCAGCGGCAGAACCCCTACCGCCAATTCGGTGGCCTGCCGTATCGATTGGCGCCCTTCAACCACCACTTCTTCCCGAATCAGGGTGGTTTTGCCAGCATCTTCGATGAACATCGCCAGGGATTCATTGACCAGGTGCCGGTATTGGACAATCGTGTTCAGGGCAACGCGCAGCGTCGGTTGGTGCGACAACAGCAGGCTGATGGGGCCAAAGTCCGCCAACTGCCGGGCTTCGGCCATACGCAAACCGAAGGTGCAGCAGCCGGTCGCAGCCGCAGACGCCTCCAGCAAATCGACAACAGCGGCAACGGGAATGTGCTGCGCGGGCGCGGAAATCAAGGCGCGGGTCAGACCAACCTTTCGCAGCAAGCTTTGGGGATTGAGTCCAAGCTGCTGTGCCACCTCAAAATAGTGAGACAACACGGCGGCACGCACGTGTGTGCCGACCCCAGGAACAGCTGATTTGGCCATTGCTGATTTCCCGTCAGGTTTGACCCGGGACTTCAAGCCGGCGACCGCCATGCCCGGGCCAGCGGGGCCTGTCTGGCATTCATTTCCGCGCCGCCCGCGCCAGTTGATCCGCCACTTCCCGCCCCAGCTCGATCACCGCCATCGCGTAATAACTGCTCCAGTTGTACCGGGTGATGGCGTAAAAGTTGTCGGTGCCGGCTACAAAAGTCGGCTCGGCGCCGGCGTTTTGCAGCTCGATCAAGGCCAGCGGGCCTTTGTGCTCCAGCGCCGCGCCTTCCAGCATGGCGCCTTTGGCGGTGAAACTCTCCACGCTGAATGTCGGCAGAATGTCGGGCGCGAGCAGGGCATCGAGGTCGAGTTTTGACTTGTCAAACGCCACCGGGTAGTGGGTCGGCATGCCGGGTTTCCAGTCGAAGGCCTTGAAATAATTGGCAACCGAGCCGATCACGTCGGCCGGGCTGTTGAAGAGGTCCACTTTGCCGTCGCCGTCGAAATCCAGCGCGTATTTCGCCCAGCTGGAGGGCATGAACTGGGGCAGGCCCATGGCGCCGGCGAAGCTGCCGCGCCAGGCCAGCGGGTCTTCACCCATGCGGCTGGTGAGGCTCAGAAACTGCTCCAGCTCACTTTGGAAAAACTCGCGTCGCACCGTTGCGCGCGGGTGCGCGGCAGGGAAATCAAAGGTGAGGGTGGCCAGCGCGTCGATTACCCGGAAGGTGCCCACCTGCTGGCCGTAGATGGTTTCCACCCCGATGATGCCGACGATGATCTCCGCCGGCACGCCGAATTCTCTCTCGGCGCGCTCCAGGGTGTCTCGGTTCGATTGCCAGAATTTCACCCCGGCCTGGATGCGAATGGTGTCGATGAACCGGCTTCGGTAGACGCGCCAGTTTTTCACCGTGCCAGCGGGCGGCGGCGTGATGAATTTGGCCACCACCGGCAAGTGGCGCGCCTGCCCAAGGGTGTTGCGCACCCAGTCACGGTCCAGATCGCGGCGCGCGGCCACGTCATCGGCAAAGGCCATGGCATCGGCGCGCGAGGCGTAAATCGGGCCGCTGGCAACCGGTTTGGCTGCGCTGGCCTTTTTGTGGCGCAGTGGTGTTTGGGCCGATACGGCACCCGCCAAGTCCGCCAGACCCGCCAACACGCAAAAAACGGCCAAATACTGGGTGAAAAATCGGCGCAGTTGCACAGTGCGGGTGGAACTCACTTCTGGGGTTTGGGCCATGGCAATTGGCTGAATTCTCGCTGCAATCCCGCCAGGGCCAGCAACCTTGGCCCGTTCGCCGCGCGGTAGCGCTGCGCTTCCATGCGCAGGAGCCAGTCGCGGATCTCCGGGTGCTTGGGGCCCAGGCGTTCTGCGATGCTGCGCGGAGGGCTGTTGGGCGCCATTGCAATGCCCGCCTTGACGAGGCGCTTGCGCGCCCGCCACAACAGGCGCAGCCAGGGGTCGTGGCGGCTTTTTTCCCACAGCGTCCAAAGGGCGCCGCAGAGGCTCACGGCCACCAGAATGCCCAGCAGCAGGTAGAGCAAATCTTCCCAGCTGGGCGATTCAAACCCGATGTCCTTCAGCAGGTTGAGCTGTTTGGTCTGCGTGTAGTTGAGCACCCACTGGTTCCAGCCGTTGTTCATGGCTTCCCAGGCAGCGCGCAGGTTTTGCGAAAGGCCGGGGCTCATGGATCCGATGGTCGAGGCGATCACGCCGCGCTGCGGTTGCAGCCGCTGGAACGAGCCGACGCG
>JANMMR010000355.1:0-7128 GCA_031373455.1 Rhodoferax sp. | reverse complement strand
TGGCGCAGGTCGTACACGCCCAAGGCCGTAAGGCCCGCAAACGTCAAAGCCAGGAAGCCGCCGGTGCCAAAACCGACCCAGGCAAACGTACACAGCAGCGCGCCCACCATACACAACACAAAGCCGCTGTAACGGATGGGCAGGGCGGAATCGGGAATGTTTGTCATCGTTGGTAAAAAGTACAAGGTACAAGGCACAGAAGCCGGGGAAAGTAAAAGAGCCCGCACCCTACCAGCAGCCGGGCGGGTCGTCGAGAATGGCGCCATGAGCCAACCCCTTGACCCCGCTGATTTTGACGAGCTCGACGCCATTTTGGACGATCTGCGAACGCGCCTGGACGAAACCCCCCAATGGGAGTTCTGCGAAGGCTTCATGGCGGCGCTGGTGTGTTGCCGTGAAGTGATCCCCGACGACGACTATTTCGCCGTGCTGCTCGACACTGGCCCAGACGCCGCGTCTGACACTGCGACTGACACTGCGACAGACACCCCGCCTGATCCCACACCGCCACCCGCGCGTTTCACCGAGTTGTGGCAGCGGCGCTGGGACGAGGTCGAGCGCGCTTTGGACGCCAATGTGGACAACCTGGCCGACGACGCGGCCTACCACCCCGAGGTGCTCGATGTGCGCGGCGCCGTGGCAAAGTTGCCGCCCGAAGAGCGCAACGAGATGCCGGGCGAAGCGCTGCCCGCCTATGGCCAGGTGTGGGCGCTGGGTTTCATGTTTGCCGTGGAAAACTGGCCCGAAGCCTGGGCGCCGCCGCGTGACAAAGCCGCCGCCCGGTCCCTCGACGAAGCGCTCAACGCCATTGTGCAGATGACCGAAGACGACACCGACCCGCTGGTGGTCTCGGTGTTTGACGAAGACGGCCCGCCCAGCGTGAGCGAGCAGCGTATCGCCGCGTTTGCCGATGCGATCTGGGCGGTTTACGATTTGCGCGGGTTGTGGCGCAACCTGGGCCCGCGCGTCGAGACCGTGTACAAGGCGCCCACCCCGGGCCGCAACGACCCCTGCCCCTGCGGCAGCGGCAAAAAATACAAGAAATGCCACGGCGCGACTTGAAAGATTGAACTGAACCAAAGATTCAATAGCGGCCAGTGCAAGTAACGTGCAGTGCAAGTAACGGGCCGTGCAAGGCGTTCAGCAAGAGGTTCAGCAAGGCATTCAACCAGGAGTTCACCATGCAACGCAGAAACCTGATCCGCATCGCGGGCGGCGGCACCATTTTGGCGGCCACCTTCGGCAGCGCGCTGCTGGCCGGCTGCGGCAGTGGCATGCCGGGCGAAGCGGTGCAAGCCTGGCAGGGGCCGGGGCCCGAAGTTGGCGCCGACCCTGACCCACGCCGCTGGCTGCTCAGTTACGCCATTTTGGCGCCGCATTCCCACAACCTGCAGTCGTGGATCGTCGACTTGAGCCGGCCCGGGGACATCCTGCTTTTTTGCGACCTCACGCGTCTCTTGCCAGAGACCGACCCACTCTCGCGCCAGATCATGATGAGCCACGGCACCTTCCTGGAGTTGCTGGACCTGGCGGCGCGTGAACGCGGCATCGGCGCCGAAATCACGCTGTTCCCCGAGGGTGTTTTCGGTGCCGACAAGCCCGACGCCCGGCCGGTCGCCCGCATCCGCCTGCGGCCAGACACCACGCTGCAAAAAGACCCGCTGTTTGCGCAGATACTCCAGCGCCACACGCACCGCGGCCCGTACGACGCGGCAAAGCCCGTGCCCGAGGCGGCGTGGCGCGCCATCTCCGCCAGCGTGGCGGGCTCGGGCGTGGTGGTGGGCGGCGTTGGGCCGGCACAGTCGCAGGGCCTCGAGCGGCACCGCAAAATCGCCTCTGAGGCCTGGCGCATCGAGCTCTCCACACCGCGCACCATCATGGAGTCGTACAAGGTGCTGCGTGTGGGCAGCCGGGAAATCGCCCAGCACCGCGACGGCCTCACCGTCACCGACCCGATGCCGGTGGCGCTCGCAGCGCTGGGCCTGTTTGACCGCAGCCGCGCGCCTGCGCCCGACGACTACGCCACGACCAGCCAGCTCAAAACCTTTGACCACAACCTGCAGACCACCCCCGCGTTTCTCTGGATGAACAGCGCGGGCAACGACCGCGCAACCCAGGTTCAAGCCGGGCGCGCTTACGCCCGCGTGCAGCTGGCCGCCACGGCGCAGGGCCTGTCGATGCAACCGCTGTCGCAGGCGCTGCAGGAATACCCGGAGCAAAAAGAAACCTACCGTGCGATCCACGAGCTGGCTAGTGCAACCGGCGCGGGGCAAACGGTGCAAATGTGGGCGCGCCTGGGGTTTGCCGCGCCAGTGGGGCCTTCACCACGCCGGCCGCTGAAGGACTTCATCCGCAGCTAAGGAGAGGGGGGCTGCGCCCGGCCGGGCACAGCCTGGCGGTTCAACTGAGCAGCGCCACCAGCCGGTCGATCGCGTGTTGCACGGTGGCGCGGCGCACGGCGGCGCGGTCGCCGTCAAAGCGGCGCACCTCGCTGGTCAAACCCGCCGGTGTGGCAAAACCAAACCACACCGTGCCGACCGGTTTGGCCGCGCTGCCACCGGAGGGGCCCGCCACGCCGGTCACCGCCACAGCCACCTGCGCGCGCGCGTGCGACAAGGCGCCTTGCGCCATCGCGCGGGCCACGGCTTCACTTACAGCCCCATGTTGCGCAATCAAGGCCTCTGGCACACCCAGCAGCTCGTGTTTCGCCGCGTTGGAGTACGAGACAAATCCGCGCTCAAACCACAGGCTCGAGCCGGCCAGATCGGTGCAGGCCGCCGCGATCATGCCGCCGGTGCAGCTTTCGGCGGTGGCCAGAAGGAGCTGGCGTTCGGTCAACACAGTGGCGAGTTGTTCAATGGTGGCGGGCATGTTTTTGCTTTCTCAAATAAAGCGCCACAGCGCAATCACCAGCAGCGTGCAGGCCGCCGCCACCAGGTCGTCGAGCATGATGCCGAATCCCGCCTTGTGCCAGGCGAGGCGGTCGGTCTGCGGATCGACGTGGTGAAAGAGCGCGTCGGCCCAGCCCACCGGGCCGGGTTTGACGGCGTCGAAAAAACGGAACAAGCCAAATGCCGCGAGCTGGCCCCAAAACCCCATCGGCATGGCCAGCCACAAGACGATCCAGAAGGCGACAACTTCGTCCCAGACGATGCAACCCGGGTCGAGCACGCGCAGGTCACGCGCCGTCACGCTGCAGGCCCAAACGCCCAACACGGCTGACGCGGCGATCAGCAGGGCCCAGGTGGTGTTGCTCAAGTCCACACTTTGCAGCAGCAAAAACGCCGCCCAGGCCCACACCGTGCCGGCCGTGCCAGGTGCCTGGCGCGAGAGGCCCGCGCCCAGGCCCAGCGCGATGGCGTGCGCCGGGTGCGCGAATACAAAGGCGAATGTCAGCTTGGCCGGCCTTGGCGCGGGCAATGCGTTGGCGGGCGGGAGGTCAATGGCCATGGCGCGTGATTCTGACATCCTGGGTCAGGGTAAATGCTACACATTATATAGCAATAAACCCATATAATACGTGACTTGATGGGTCAAAAAGCTTAAAATTTCGTATTTTACGAGTCATTTTCGCCAATAATTAACATGGGTGTTAATTATTGGCGAAATGGTCAAACGACGCGAAATGGTTCTCCACCGCAACCCCATTCGCATCGAGCAGGCGCAGGCCGGGTTCGGCGTTGATGTTGCCGATGCGCGTCACCGGGGTCTGGGCCGATGCGGCGGCGGCTGCCACGGCGGCGCGTGCCGAAGCTGGCGCGGTGAATGCCAGCTCGTAATCGTCGCCACCGGCCAGCACCAGGGCCAGCAGCTGATTCTGGGACAGCGGCGACAGGCCTGCGCCCGCATTCGCCACCTTCGCCGGTCCAGACAAGTCCGCCGGGTTGGCCCGGAGCCGCGCGAGCACAGCCGCCGTGTGCAGTGTGGCGCCCACGCCCGAGGTTTTGAGCACGTGCGCCAGGTCGCCCAGGAGGCCGTCGCTCACGTCAATGGCGCTGGTGGCAATGCCGCGCAAAGCCTGACCGAGCGCCACGCGCGGGGTCGGGCGCTCCAGCCGTGCGCACGCCTGCACGAGCACCGCATCGGGCACGTGAAGTTTGCCGCGCAAGACTTCCAGCGCCAGCCGCGCGTCGCCCAGATGGCCGCTCACGTACACGTCGTCGCCTGCCCGCGCGCCGCTGCGCAAAAGCGCGGTTGAGGCGCCACCTTGGGCGCCTTGGAGTGGCACTTCGCCAAAAACGGTGATGCAGATGTTCAGCGGGCCGCGTGTGGTGTCACCGCCCACGAGTTCACAGCCGTGCGTGTCGGCCAACGCAAAAAGCCCATGCGAGAAAGCGGCCAGCCAGGCCTCGTTGGCCTCGGGCAGGGCCAGCGCAAGCGTGAAGGCCAGCGGCCGGGCGCCGCAAGCGGCCAAATCACTCAGGTTGACGGCCAGCGCCTTGTGGCCCAGCGCCTGCGCGTCCACGCCGGCGAAAAAATGCCGCCCTTCGATCAGCATGTCGGTGGAGATGGCGATTTGGGTGCCCGGGCGTGGTTGCAAGAGCGCGCAGTCGTCGCCAATGCCCAGGTGCACCAGGCTGTCACGCGCAGCCTGGCGGGCGGGCCGCTTGAAATATCGCTCGATCAGGTCGAATTCACCCATGGCCGTGTGGCTTATTTGCTGATGGCGCCATTGTCCGGGCTTTCATGCACGGGCGAGAAGAAACTCAGGGGCGCCGTGCGCCAGCGCCGCCGTATGGCCGCGCTGATGCGCGCGTGGTCGAGCCGGCCGACGTTGTGGGCACGCAGGGCGAGCTGGAACGCGAGGTAAAAACTCACGCCCAGGTTGGCCGCGCCGATCAGCGGCAAAGCCGCCACACACCACCACATGGCCGGCTCGCGCACCACCTCCCAGCCCAGGGCGGCGCAGGCCGCGGCCAACTGGCCGGCCGAGAGCGTGACGTGACGCACTTCCAGCCCCAGGCCGAAAAAGGTGCCAAAGGCCGGAATCAGGCCGAGCATGAAACCCAGGGAAATGTTCGATGCGAAACCGGAGATTTTGTCGCGAATGAAATGGGCCCAGCGCGCCGCGTGCTCCTTGCCCAGAAACGCGGTGATGCGCGGGTTGTACCGCAGGGCCGAATGCAGGCGCTGCACCACAAACCAGTTTTCCGCCCAACCGGCGATGATGCTTGCCGCAAACAGCAACACACCAGTGAACGCGGCAAAAACCAGGGTGGGCCCCAGCAGCGTGAGCGACTCAAACACGTGTTTGGCCTCGGCCGCGCCGATCATCGGTGCGCCAAACGCCAGCTGGATCACGCCCGAGAGCAACAGCACCACCGGAAACACCACGCCCACATTGCCCAACACGGCGGCCACTTGCGAGCGCACCAGGTTGGCCACCTCATCGACAAACCCTTCCATCGCCAGCGGCTCGGTGAGGTCCTTGAGTTTCGCCGCCATGGCTGGCGCCGTCATGGCCGGCTGTTTGGTGGCCAGGGTGCAATGCAGCAACTGGATCGCAATGAAACTGCCGGCATACACGAAGCCCGACCAGAAGCCGTTCCAGAACTGCGACAGCCCGATCGCCATCACCATGAACTTCAGGCCGGTGGTCAGGGCCGTCAAAGCGCCGCCGCCGGCAGCGCGGCGCAACATGTCGCGGTATTGGCCGCGCGTGCGGGTGATGTACTGCTCGCCGGTCTCCGAGCTGCGTTCGGCCACCTTGGCGGCCAGCAGCGAGGAGTTCGACGCCACCAGCGCACGCAGGCTGCGCCGCTCGCGTCCGACTTGCACCAGGTGCGCCAACAGCCGCGCTGTGCTGGCCGGCGGGTTGGTGCCCAGCAGGCAATCGAGCAGCGCGCGGATGCGCAACACACGCTCGCGCAGTTGCCGCAGGCGGAACACCAGGTTGACCGAAATGCCGTGTTCGTCGAGGTGGCTGTAGACGGTGGCGGCGCCGTGGCGGCATTGTTCGAGCCGCTCGCGGAACTGCTGCGAGGCGGCATCCACCGCCTCGCGCGCCCCCGCTGCCCGTGAGTGCAGGCTGGTGGTGAACGCGGCGCGCAACGTGTCAAAGTCGGCGGCCAGGGCGTGAAACGGCTCGGCTTCGCGCGCAGCAGTGTTCATGCGCAGGCGCAGCTCGGGCGCGAAGCCCGAGGCGCGGATCTGGCTGGTGCAAAAGGTGATGGCTTCGAGCAAGGTGTGTTGCCACAGGCTTGGGCCAGGCTCAGGGGTGGGGCCGGGCGGTGGTGCCAGCAGCGCCGCCAGGCGGGCCAGCAGCGGCTCGTCGAGTGCCGCCAGCCATTGCGCGTCAAAACCCTGGGACAACGCCAGTGAAAACAGCTCGGCGGCGTCCACCGTCTCGGGCGTTCCGGGCAAGATTTTCAGGCGCAGGCGCTCGGCAAATTCGCTGACGAAAGCGCTGCGCGAGGCAAAGCCAAAGTCCGCCAGCAAGGTGGTGCCGTCGATGGTGGCCAGCAGGGTTTGCCAGGCGGTGTTCACACGGGTGGTGAGGGCCGGGTCTGCCAGGGCCGTGTCTGCAAACTGCGCCAGCCGCGCGGCCGATGCCGGCGCCGAGGTGCCGTCGCCGCGCACCCAGGCCATGAACCGCACCAGCCAGAGGTGCCGCTCGATCAGGCCGGCTTGGGGGTCCAGCGCGCCCAGCAGGCCGGCCGGTTCCGGCGCCCCACCCGGCGGGGCACTCGGCGGCGGCATCACAGCGCTCAATGCAGCGTGCGGGCGCCGCCCGCGCTCAGCGCGTCCAGTACAAACATGGGGATGTCCACATCGAATTTTTCACCGTCTTCGGCGACACAGAAATAACTGCCGTGCATGGTACCGGTGGGTGTGCGCAGGCGCGTGCCGCTGGTGTATTCAAATGTTTCGCCGGGCTTGAGCAGCGGCTGGTGGCCCACAACGCCCAGGCCCCTGACTTTCTCGGTGTTCCCGCTGGCGTCATTGACGTTCCAGGTGCGTGAGATGAGTTGCGCGGCCACGGTTCCCGTGTTGCGGATCTTGATGGCGTAGGCGAAGACAAACAGGCCCTGCTCGGGCGCGGACTGCTCCATCAGGAAGTGCGGCTGCACCTCGACTTTGAATTGGTACTTGGGCATGGCGCAATGCTACCCCTGAATTTTCAGCAGC
>JANMMR010000334.1:0-4389 GCA_031373455.1 Rhodoferax sp. | reverse complement strand
GTTGCCAATGTCGCGCAGGTGTTTGAGTGTGCTGATCAGGCGGTCGTTGTCGCGCTGGTGCAGGCCGATGCTGGGCTCATCGAGCACGTACATCACGCCAGTGAGGCCCGAGCCGATTTGGGATGCGAGCCGGATGCGCTGCGACTCGCCGCCGCTCAAGGTTTCGGCGCTGCGGTCCAGGCTCAAATAGTTCAAACCCACATCGTTCAAAAACTTCAGCCTCAGGCCGATCTCGCGGACCACCTTGGCAGCGATGTCACCCTTGGCGCCGGGGATGTGCAGGGTGCTGAAGTACTCATAGCTCTCACGCAAGGTGATGTGGCTGAGGTCAAAAATGGCCCGCGCCGTGGGCACATCGCCCACCTGCGGCGTGGTGAGGTGCCCGACCAGTTTCACGTGCCGCGCTTCGCGCCGCAGGCGGGAGCCGCCACAGTCCGTGCACGGCTGCGTGCTGCGGTAACGCGCCAGGTCCTCGCGCACCAGCGCCGAATCGGTCTCGCGGTAACGCCGCTGCATGTTGGGCAAGATGCCTTCAAACGGGTGGCGGCGGGTGACTTTTCTGCCCTGCTGTGCTCCGGAATCCATGATGTAGCTGAATTTGATTTCTTCTTCGCCCGAGCCGTGCAAGATGGCATTTTGCGTCTCCGGGGCGAGGGATTCAAATGGCTTTTCCAGGTCAAACTTGTAGTGTTTGGCCAGGCTTTCGAGCATCGAGAAGTAGTAACCGTTGCGCCGGTCCCAGCCCTTGATGGCGCCACTGGCCAGGCTCAAACTGGGGAAGGCGACCACACGCGCCTCGTCAAAAAAATCCTGTTGGCCCAAGCCGTCACAACTCGGGCAGGCGCCCACCGGAGAGTTGAACGAAAAGAGGCGCGGCTCGAGCTCCTGGCTCGAATAACTGCAAACCGGGCAGGCGAATTTGGCGTTGAAGAGGTGCTCGATCGGCGCCACGTCGGCCGTGCCCATTTCCATCGCAATGGCACGGCCATCGGCGATTTTCAGCGCGGCTTCGAAACTTTCGGCCAGGCGTTGTTTCAAGCCAGCCGCCGGGCCGCTCCCAAGGCTGGCTTGCGCCCCCTCGGGGGGCCGGGGCGCAGCCCCTTGGGGGTCAGATCGTTCGCGCACTTTGAGGCGGTCCACCACCACATCGATATCGTGTTTCTCGGTTTTTTTTAGTTTGGGCAACGCGTCAAATTCGAGCAGTTCGCCATCCACGCGGAACCGCACGTAGCCGCGCGCCTGCATGTCAGCAAACACGTCGAGGAATTCGCCTTTTTTCTCGCGTGCCAAAGGTGCCAGGATCATCAGGCGCGTGTCCAACGGCAGCGCCAATACCGCGTCCACCATCTGGCTCACCGTCTGCGCTTGCAGCGGCAAATCATGGTCCGGGCAAAAGGGCGTGCCGGCGCGGGCGAACAAGAGGCGCAGGTAATCGTGGATTTCCGTCACGGTGCCCACGGTGGAGCGCGGGTTGTGGCTGGTGGCTTTCTGCTCGATGGAGATGGCCGGCGAGAGGCCTTCGATCACGTCCACGTCAGGCTTGTCCATAAGCTGCAGGAACTGGCGCGCGTAGGTGGAGAGGCTCTCCACATACCGGCGCTGGCCCTCTGCGTAGAGCGTGTCAAACGCCAGCGACGACTTGCCCGAGCCGGAGAGGCCGGTGATCACCACCAGCTGGTTGCGCGGAATGTCGAGGTCGATGTTTTTCAGGTTGTGCGTACGCGCCCCCCGGATGCTGATGGTTTGCTGGCGCAGCGCGTTCGCCAGGTAGGTGCTGTCGGTCTCTGAATTCACGGGGCTTGGGCTTGGTTTGGCTTTGGGTGGCTTTGATCGGGGCAGCTTTTGCAGGGCAACCCACGATTATCGTGAATCCGGTTGAAAATAGGTGAAACCGTCCCGCCTGCGAATTCAGCGGAAAATGACGGGATAATTCCAAACACTGTAAATAACCTCAGGAATCGATCATGGCATCTGTCAACAAAGTCATCCTCGTCGGCAATTTGGGCCGCGACCCCGAGGTGCGCACCTTCCCCAGCGGCGACCGCGTGGCCAACTGCACCATGGCCACCACCGAGAGCTGGAAAGACAAAAATTCAGGCGAACGCAAGGAGTTGACCGAGTGGCACCGCCTGGTGTTTCGCGGCGGCTTGGCCGGTATCGTCGAGCAGTACCTGCGCAAGGGCTCGCAGATTTACGTCGAAGGCTCGATCCGCACCCGTAAATACACCGACAAAGACGGTGCCGAGAAACAAATCACCGAGATCAGCGTGAATGAAATGACCATGCTCGGAAGCCGCCAGGGGCAGGGCGGGCCATCGGGCGATGACGACAGCGGTGGCGGTTATTCGCGCCCCGCGCCCGCGTCGCGCCCGGCGCAGCAGGCGCCCAAAGCCGCCGCACCCGCCAAATCCACCAGCGGGTTTGATGATATGGATGACGACATTCCGTTTTAAGGAGCTTGACGATGGACGCATTGACCACCCCCGCCGGCACCACCTCATCCCGGCCATCGGTCAACAATGGTGGCAGGGAGTTGCCACCCTTCCACCTGGCCTTCCCGGTGAATGACCTGGCGGCCGCACGGCACTTCTACGGCAC
The DNA here is from genome assembly GCA_031373455.1 of Rhodoferax sp. Lineage (GTDB taxonomy): Bacteria > Pseudomonadota > Gammaproteobacteria > Burkholderiales > Burkholderiaceae_C > JANYCG01. The sequence continues at coordinate 1,791 of JANMMR010000334.1, read as the reverse complement.
CCTGCTGGCTTGCCCCGAAGGGCGCAGCTCCAGCGAGTGGATCGACTTCAACCTGTTCGGCCACCAGATCGTGACGCACTTCATTCCGGGCTACGAGGCCAGACGTCCCAGCAATGCAGTAGACGGCCACGACGTGCCGGTGCCGCACTTTGGCGGCGTGTTGCCCATGGCCGACTGGCAGGCCATGGCCGACCGGTTGGGCGCGGCAGGTGTCGAATTCATCATCAAACCCTATGTTCGCTTTGCCGGCGAGGTGGGCGAACAGGCCACCATGTTTTTTCTGGACCCGAGCGGCAACGCGCTGGAGTTCAAGTCGTTCAAGGACTTGGGCGCGCTGTTCGCCAAATAAGCACCGAACCGGGTGGCGCGAGCCCCCAGGCTCATCGCGGCAGGCGTTGTGGCGACACCTGCGCGGGATCGACACCCGACTGAACCAGTTCCTGCGGCAACGGCACCGCGCGGATGAGCGCATCCGCCAGCGCGCTGGCCCCCGCCGCGCTCTGGATGCCATAACCCCCTTGCGCGGCCAGCCAGAAAAAACCGGGCGCCGCGCCGTCAAAACCAATCACGATTTCGCCATCCGGCACGAACGAGCGCAAGCCCGCCCAGGTGCTGGTCGGGCGGCGAATCTGCAAGGTGGTGGCTTCTTCAATCGCGTAGATGCCTTTGGCGATGTCGAGTTCGTCGGGAATCACGTCTTGCGGGTGGGTGGCGTCGGCGTTGGCCGGCGAGCCCAGAAACTGCCCGGCGTCGGGCTTGAAGTAATAGGTTTCCTCCAGGTCGGACACCATCGGCCAGGCCGACGCATCCAGGCCTTCTGGCCCCTTGAAGGTGAAGGCACTGCGCCGGCGCGGCTCCAGGCCAACCGGTGCTGCGCCAAAAAGGGCCGCCAGTTCGTCCCCCCAGGCGCCGGCCGCATTGACCACCTGCCTGGCGCGCACGGTTTGCCCATCGGCGAAATCGAGCTGCCAAAACTTGCCATCACGCCGGGCGCGGGCCAGCGTCGCGGCGGTGCGCAATTCAGAAGCCTGTGCGTCGCCGCGCTTTCTGAACCCGCGCAAAAAGCCCTGGTGCAAAACGTGCACGTCCAGATCCATGGAGTCCGGGTCCAGCAGCGAAGCCAGCACTTTTTCGGGGCGCAGACACGGCACCCGGGCGAGCGTCTGGGCAGCGTCAAGCTGCGTCAGATGGAGGCAGGTGGGCGCGAGCTCGGCGCGGGTTGTGTCAAGCAGCGCCTGTTGGCCGGGTGAAGCCAGGTACAGGGCGCCGCGCGGTGTGACGATGGGGCTGGCAGCGAACCCGGCAGGGGGCTGTTCGTAAAAGCTGCGGCTGGCCCGCGTCAAGGCGCGCACCATCGGCGGGCCGTAACTTTCCATGAACATCGCCGCCGAGCGGCCGGTGGCGTGGTAACCCGGCTGCGCCTCGCGTTCAACCAGCAAGACGCTGCGCTGGCCGGCCAGCCGCCAGGCGAGTGACGCACCGGCGATGCCGGCGCCGAAGATGGCGACATCAAATTCGGCCATGTGCCGGGGCCCTTCCGTCAAGCATTGATCACTCCGCCGCCCAAACACACCTCACCGTCGTACAACACGGCAGATTGCCCCGGTGTCACGGCCCACTGCGGCTCGGGAAAGCTCAACCTGAAGGTGCCGTTGTGCACCGCGGTGAGTTGGGTCGGGGCGTCGGCCTGCCGGTAACGGTTTTTTGATGTAAACAGGCCGGGTGATGGCGCCAGCCCCGAAACCCAGCTCGCGTCCTGGGCGGTCAATTGGTATGAAAGCAGCCACGGGT
>JANMMR010000308.1:0-2250 GCA_031373455.1 Rhodoferax sp. | reverse complement strand
CGGCGCATCGACGCCGAGCAACGTGTGCGCCACCATGGGCGCGCCACCGGCACGCGGGTGAACACCCTGCGCATCCCCGGCATCTACGCGCTGGACCGCGCCAACGGCACACCCGCTACGCGACTGCAAAAAGGCACACCGGTGCTGAATGCGCAAGACGATGTCTTCACCAACCACATCCACGCCGATGACCTGGCCCGCGCCTGCATCGCCGCGATGTGGCGCGGGCTGCCGCAACGGGTTTACAACGTGAACGACGACACGCAATTGAAGATGGGCGACTACTTTGATCTGGCTGCAGACATCCTGAATTTGCCGCGCCCGCCGCGCGTGGCCCGCGCCGAAGCACAGGCGCAATTGACGCCCATGATGCTGAGTTTCATGAACGAATCACGGCGGATGGACAACACGCGGATGAAGCGGGAGCTTCGGTTGCGCTTGCTGTATCCGACGGTTGTTGAGGGGCTGGTCTCGGCTGGTTCCGGGTAGGCCTTTGGCCCTGGCTGCGAAACTTCCGAACTTCCAAATTCCAGAGGCCATTGAGGGCGCCTCAACATCGACCGCCGTGCCGCCCCGCTGGCGGAGAAAGGTGAAAGTGGATGTTAGCTGCACGCTTCGTTTCTGCCCTCACCGCGCGTGACCCGGGACGCCAGCGTCCGTAAGCGACGGGCCGAAGAACATGCGGCTGACACCTGCTTGTGCTGCTGCCGTCTCGCACAAGCTACACGGCCTGGAAGTCGAATAAAGCACAGCGCCGGGCACCCGCAGGCGCCCCAGCTTGTTCTGGGCGTCGCGGATAGCTTCCCGCTCGGCGTGGGCATCAGGGTTCTGGTTCTTGACGACCCGGCTCGGCCCCTGGCCGACGAGTGTCCCGTCGAGTACGAGTACGGCTCCGTACGCTTGATCGCCCCAGGACTGGGCGAGACGCTTCATGTCGGCTGCGGCCTCGTACCACTGAAGTTCAGGCTGGCGAGGCACGGCCTGAGCTCGGGCAGGTGGGTAACGGGTGCCAGCTATGAGCGCCACCGCGCTGGCGACAAAGGTTCTTCGGGTGTTCAGCACACCTACAGCGCGTTGCGTACTCATTCGGGCCTGGGCATCGACTTGGCTGCCATGCGGTTGGGCAAGACACGGGCGATCAAATCTGTGTCGCAATACTCCTCGTATCGGATGATCTTTCCGCCCTCGAAGTGGATCACGAAGACATAGTCGTTGTCGTAGCGTTGGCCGTCGCGGGTCAGATTTTTACCTCTGGCTTGCAGGACGATGACATTGCCGCCATCGACCAAGCGGGTGGGGATGGTGGCTCGTTCAACGAGAACGCGATTCAGTGGACGGAATATCTCATCGATGATGGTCTGCTTGCCGGAAAACTCGCCGCTCCAGGAGCCTTCACCGATGGTGCGCCAAACGACATCATCGTGGCAAGCCTCCCAAAAAGGCGCGCCATTGCCTTTGGCGACCTCGTCGAAAATATCAGAGACAAGTTGGGCGTTGGGGGAGAGTTTGGTCACAGGAGTCCCTTTATCAATGGCTTCAGTGTCTCAGATGGAGGGCGTGAGGGCCAGCGCGGTCACAAGGGTAGTCGTACGCGGGCAAATGCGGTCCAACGCCGCGAAGTGGCCTTCTGCGGTGGCTTGTCCGCGACGAACAACCTGTCAAGCAGTTTGCGGCCAATTGATCTGAACTTTTCGACTGTTGGCAAGGCAGTCGCGCAAGTACAGGTTGATGAGACTCTGATACGGAACGCCCGCCTCGTCGGCCATCCCTTTGAAATATTGCACAACGTCTTCTGACAGTCGCATCGTGACGGGCCTTTTCAGCTTCGACGCGTACGGGTTTTTTCGGGATTTCAGTTTAGAGAGGTCGTATTCTGCTTTCATGTATGTGCACCTCGATAGAACGCGCTCTCACGCTTGGTTGCTTTGCGCGCCGAGATGATGCGAATAGTCGCACCGTGATCCCGTTCGCAATGACAGACGATGAGCAACTTTATCCCTGAACTCATTCCAAGCATCAGGAAACGCTCTTCGTCGGATGAATGATCCTCGTCGAAGAACTGGATGCCAAATTCGTCGAAGAAAATCGACTTGGCTTCTTCAAAAGACACTTGATGTTTCTTGAGATTTACAGTGGCTTTAGCCTCATCCCATTCGAACTCAATCATACGTACATTGTATTTACGATTTCCCGCAAGTCAAGTTGTCAAGCATGAAGCTGTTTAGCGTCGAAGCTGCCCGTCACGCAGCA
>JANMMR010000127.1:0-3027 GCA_031373455.1 Rhodoferax sp. | reverse complement strand
GGTCGGCATCGTTCACATACTGCGCGGCTTCTTGGGTGGTGATGTGTTCGAAGACGATTTTCAGCTCGGGGAAGTCTTTGCGCAGCGGGATCAGCTCTTTGTCGATGAACACGGCCTCGCGGTCAAACAGGTCGATTTCGGGCGAGGTCACTTCGCCGTGCACCAGGAGCAGCAGGCCGGCACGCTGCATGGCCTCCAGCGTCTTGTAGGTTTTGCGCAGGTCGGTCACGCCGGCATCGCTGTTGGTGGTGGCACCGGCCGGGTAGAGCTTGCAAGCGACTACACCCGCGTCTTTGGCGCGTTTGATCTCGTCGGCCGGCAGGTTGTCGGTCAAATAAAGCGTCATCAAGGGTTCGAACTGAACTCCCGGCGGCACGGCAGCGGCGATGCGTTTGGCGTATTCGACCGCCTGCGCGGCGGTGGTGACCGGCGGCTTCAGGTTGGGCATGATGATGGCGCGGGCGAACTGCGCCGCCGTGTGCGGCACCACGGTTTTGAGCGCGTCGCCGTCGCGCACATGCAGGTGCCAGTCGTCGGGGCGGGTGAGCGTCAGCTCAGAGGGTGGACTGGGCGGGTTTGGCGTCTTTGCCGGGGAGCTTGGGGGGTTCATGGCGTGATTGTCCCAAAAGATGCTCCCACAATGCCTGCGCGCTGCCTTTGTTGGCGCGGTTGGAGTCCACCGCTGCGCCCTTTTGCGGCGCACCAGCCTGCCCCGCACCGCCGCGGCCGGCAGGCGCCACCCGGTAGGCGCGCACGTCCATGGTGATCTCGAGGCCCTTCATGCCGGCCGGCGCAGCGCTGACCAGGCGTTTGGCGCGCAGCTCTTTGCGCACCGCGCTGTGCGGCAAAAAGGCGATGCCGTGGCCTTCGAGCGCCATGGCTTTGAGGCCCTCGGCCATGTCGGTCTCGTAAACACGGTCGAAGTGGATCGGCACGCTGGACTGCTTGAGGATGAATTCGACCAGCTGGCCCATGTAGGCGCCCGGCGCGTAACCGAGGTAGGGCAACAAGGCAGTGGCAGCGCCGGGCAGCCGGAACATCGGCGCGCCGGCTTCGTCGGCCTTCACATACGGCGCCACCACCTCCTGCCCGAGGGTGACCATCTCATAGCGGTCGGCATCGAGCTGGATCGGCTGCGACGGGTGGTGGTAAGCGATGAGCACATCACAGCTGCCCTCGACCATGCGCAACACGGCGTCATGCACATTGAGCGCGATCAGGCTGCTCTTGAAGGCGCCAAAACTCTCGCGCAGTGACGACACCCAAGCCGGAAAAAACGTAAAAGCCAGCGTATGCGGCACGGCGAACTCGATCACGTCATGCCCAGCCGAGGTGTGGCCGCGCAACATGGCGCGGGTGTTTTGCAGCGCCTGCAGGATCTCCAGCGACTGGGCGTGCAGGGTTTCACCAGCCGGTGTGAGGCGCGTAGGGTAACTGCTGCGGTCCACCAAGTCTGCGCCAGCCCAGGCTTCGAGCGACTGGATGCGCCGCGAAAACGCCGGCTGCGTTACGTGGCGCAACTGCGCCGAGCGGCTGAAGCTGCGCGTTTCGGCCAGGCTGACAAAGTCCTCAAGCCATTTGGTGTCCATGGCTTATTGCACCATTGCGAGGCGGTTCCATGACATCACTTGCACCCCTTTGGCTGAAAAACTTTCTTTGCGAGAATAAATACCCATATTGGGTACGATTGACGGGATTTCAGCGTTGTACGTGAATTTTTTAAAAATACATGCATTTAAGTCACGTGAAATGGCCATAGTTTGCTATTTATTTTGTAGCGTTTGGGCGGTTTCACTGCTTTGCTGCAACGCCCACATCGCCGCGTAACGTCCGTTGGCCGCCAGCAGCTGGGCGTGTGCGCCGCGTTCGATGATGCGGCCGGCGTCCATCACCAGAATTTCGTGCGCGTCGACCACGGTGGAGAGCCGGTGCGCGATCACCAGCGTGGTTTTGTTGTGCGCCACGTTTTGCAGCTCGGCCTGGATGGCCCGTTCATTGGCTGAATCGAGCGCGCTGGTGGCTTCGTCAAAAATCATGATGGACGGGTTTTTCAACAGCGTTCGGGCGATGGCCACGCGTTGTTTCTCGCCCCCCGACAGTTTCAAACCACGCTCGCCCACCATGGTCTGGTAACCGGCCGGAGTGGCACTGATGAAGCTGTGGATGTGCGCCGAAGCCGCCGCCTCTGCCACCTGAGCGTGGGTGGCGCCCACTTGCCCGTAGGCGATGTTGTACTCCACCGTGTCGTTGAACAGCACGGTGTCTTGCGGCACGATGCCGATGGCCTGGCGCACACTGCCCTGGGTGACCTGTTTGATGTCTTGCCCACCGATGAGAATGCGCCCCTGTTGCACGTCGTAAAAGCGGAACAGCAAACGCGCCAGCGTCGATTTACCCGAGCCCGAAGGCCCCACCACGGCCACTGTTTTGCCGGCCGGAATCTCAAAACTGATGTTGTGCAGAATCGGGCGCGCCGCCTCGTAGGCGAAGCTGACGTTTTCAAACTGCACGCTGCTGGGGGCGCGCGTGTCCAGCGGTTTGGCGCCGGGCAGGTCGTCAATCTCGCGCTCCCGCTCCATCAGCGTGAACATCTTTTCCAGATCGGTCAGGCTCTGCTTGATCTCGCGGTAAATCACGCCCAGAAAATTCAGCGGAATATAGAGCTGGATCATGAAGGCGTTGACCATCACCAGATCGCCCAGCGTCATGCGGCCCTCGACCACGCCCTGCGTGGCGCGCCACAACATGGCCACCAGCGCGATGGCGATGATGAGTTGCTGCCCGGTGTTGAGCAAGGAGAGTGTGGTCTGGCTCTTCACCGCAGCGCGGCGGTATTTCTCCAGACTCTGGTCGTAGCGCTTGGCTTCGAACTCCTCGTTGTTGAAATATTTGACGGTTTCGTAGTTGAGCAGGGAATCCACGGCCCGGGTGTGGGCGGTGGAATCAAGCTCGTTCATCTTCTTCCTGAACTGCGTGCGCCACTCCGTCACCGAGACCGTGAAGGTGATGTAAAACACCAGCGCGATG
>JANMMR010000266.1:0-5176 GCA_031373455.1 Rhodoferax sp. | reverse complement strand
CAACACCGCCACGTCCACGCGTTTGAGCATGGAGGTGAGCATGGTGCCGGGTTGCAGGTGGTTCTGGTTGCTGTCCACGCCAATGGCGAGTTTGCCGCCGTCTTTCGCGGCTTGGTACACACCCACACCGGTGCCGCCCGCTGCCGCGAAGACCACGTCAGCGCCCTTGGCAAATTGCGCCTTGGCCAGCTCGCCGCCGCGCGCCGGGTCGTTCCATGCTGCGCCGGTGGTGACGGTCATGTTGCCGAAGGTCTCGATTTTCGGGTTGGCAAATTTCGCGCCCTGCTCGTAGCCGCACTGGAATTTGCGGATCAACGGAATATCCATGCCGCCGACAAAACCGACCTTGCCGGTCTTGCTGGCCATGGCGGCCATGGCGCCCACGAGGAAGCTGCCTTCCTGCTCCTTGAACACGACCGACTGCACGTTGGGCAGGTTCACCACCATGTCGATGATGGCAAATTGCAGTTTCGGGAAGTCTTTGGCGACTTTTTCAATGCTGGAGGCCTGGCCAAAACCGATGCCGATGATCGGACTGGCGCCACGCTCGGCCATGCGGCGGATGGCCTGCTCGCGCTGGGATTCGTTGGAAATTTCGAAATCGAGGTACTGCTTGCCGGTTTCCTTTTTCCACTGCTCGATGCCCCGGTAGGCGGCTTCGTTGAAGGACTTGTCGAATTTGCCACCCATGTCAAACACGATGGCGGGCTCCGCCACGGCCGAAAGGCTGATTGCACAGGCAACCGCCACCAGGCCCAAACTTGCAGATTTCCCGAATTTCATGGTTACTCCAAAGGTTAGTAAAAAACAGATGATAAAAGGTTAACGGCCAAGTCCGCCAGCGGCAATCAGGGTTTCCCCATTCAGGCTGATTTCAGGCCGGTTTCCCCTCCAACAACTGCAAACTGGCTGCGATGGCTGACGCCAAGCGTGCGTTATTGAGAACTAACTCTATATTTGCCGCCAGACTGTCCCCGCCCGTGAGGGCATTGACGCGCGCCAGCAGAAATGGCGTTACCGCCTTGCCGCTGACGTTTTGTTGCTCCGCTTCCTCCAACGCCTGTTCAATCGCGCCGTTGACAAGACCGGCCGGCATGGAGAACGCTGCCGGGATCGGGTTCGCCACCACGGCGCCTCCCGCGAGGCCGAGTGCCCATTTCAGGTGCAATACGTGGGCAATTTCTTCGGGCGTATCGAGCCGGTAATTCACGGCAAACGCGCTGTCACGAACAAAAAATGCGGGCAACTGCGCGGTCTGGTAGCCGATCACCGGCACGCCGTGGGTTTCGAGGTACTCGAGCGTCAAGCCCAAATCCAGAATGGATTTCGCACCCGCACACACCACGGCAACGGGTGTTCGAGCCAGCTCTTGCAGGTCTGCCGAGACGTCCATGCTTTGCGCCCCGCCCCGGTGCACGCCGCCAATGCCACCGGTGGCAAACACGCGGATGCCCGCCATCGCGGCAACGATCATGGTCGCGGCCACCGTGGTCGCGCCGGTTTGGCCTGCTGCGAGTACAAACGGCAAGTCGCGGCGGCTCACTTTGATGGCGCTTGCGCCAAGCCGGGCCAATTCTTCGATTTCACCGTCTGTCAGGCCGGCTTTCATCTGTCCGCCCATCACCGCAATCGTGGCAGGTACGGCACCCTGCGCGCGCACCTCGGCCTGAACCCGCAGCGCGGTTTGCAGGTTTTGCGGATACGGCATGCCGTGCGAAATGATGGTGGACTCCAGCGCCACCACCGGCAAACCGTGGATCAGCGCGTGTTCCACCTCGGGTGACAGGTCAGGTGAAGTTTGCATTGGCGGCAATGTGCTGGCGGCAGGGCTCATGGGCAGATTGTCGCTACGTGCCCAGCAGCCACGCCTTTACCGAGCCAACGCTCAGGTCTTCGGCATTGGCATGGAAGCTCAACAAGGTCAATTCGGCACAGGCCACGCCCCATGCAACGGCCTGGGCCAATGGCATCCCCTGCAAATGGCCGTAGACCAGGCCGGCCAAGAGCGCGTCGCCCGCGCCATTGGTGTTCACCACCGCAAGCTGCCGTGCCGCGCAGCGGCCAGCCTCGCCGCTTTGGTCGCGCCAGCAAACGCCGCGCTCGCCCAGGCTGACCACCACGTTTTGAGCGCCAGCGTCTTGCAAATGCGATGTGGCTGCGTCGGCATCGTCGGGCGTTTCGACGCGCCGACCGGTGAGGATTTGCGCCTCCAGGCGATTGAGTTTCAGGGTGTGGAGCTTGCGCAAGACGGGTTGCAAACGCGTGCATTTAACGGCCGAAACGGCATCTGCAAACACGCGGGCACGGGGTGCGGCCTGCACCAGGCAAGCCAGCGCCGCTTCGGTCAAATTGCAGTCAATCACCAGCACCTCGGCCGTTTCAAGCAGGGCGCGGTGAGGTTCCAGGCGGGCCGGCGTTAACGCGTCCATCACCTGCATGTCGTTGACGGCCAGGCAAAGCGCGCCGTCCGGCCCGCTCAAGGCGACATAACTGGCCGTACGTTGATCGGGAAAACGGGCCACGGCATCCACGTTCACGCCCGCAGCTGCGGTCTGCTGGAGCAGCCGGCGACCGGCATCGTCGTCACCCACGGCACTGATGAGGCTGACGCTTGATGCCCCGTGTTCCACTTGAAACAACTTCGCCAGGTTTTCCGCCACGTTTCGCGCCACGCCGCCACGCGACACCTGCACCTCGCCGGGCATGGAGTCGCCATCCACAAAAGGTGAATCGGACCGGCCCAGCACGTCCATGTTGGCACCACCTGCCACGACGATGCTGCCTGCAGGCCCGGCGGTAGAGGGGGTGTTCATGTGGATGCTGAGGAAGGTGGCGGGCAAGCTGATTGCAAATGGCGTGCGATACAAGCCGGCCACGCCTGTTTTAGGCGGCACAATGTCATATCGCCCGCTCTTTGGGCAGCCTCCGTCCAGATGATCCGATGATACTTGTAGCAGGCTCTGCCAACCTCGATTTTGTCGTGCGTGCCGACCACATTCCGGCGCCGGGGGAAACCGTGCTGGGCCGCGAATTCAAGACCTTCCCCGGCGGCAAGGGCGCCAACCAGGCGGTTGCCAGCGCACGCGCCGGGGGTGTACCCACAGCGATGCTGCTGGCGCTGGGCGACGATGCCTTCGCCACGCCACTGGAGGCCTCGCTCAACGAGGCCGGCGTGCAGTTGCACATCAAACGTGCCGAAGACCAGCCCACCGGCACCGCTTTCATCTGTGTGAGTGATGACGCCGAAAACGCCATTACCGTGGCACCGGGCGCCAACAACACGCTCGGGCCTGCAGATTTGCCGGACCTCGCTGGCGTAACCCACCTCGTGATGCAACTGGAGACGCCGCTGGCCAGCGTGAGTGCCTACGCCCGTGCCGCCCGCGCGCGTGGCGTGAAGGTGGTGCTCAACGCAGCACCCGCACAAACCTTGCCCGCCGGGTTGCTGGCCGATCTGGACGTCTTGATCGTCAATGAAGGTGAATTGGCCGTGGTGGCTGCGCACTCAGGCAGCGCCTTCAGCAGCGTTGAAGAAAACCTGGCGGAGCTCGATGTGCCCTGTGTGGTGGTGACATTGGGCAGCCACGGCAGTCTGGCACGGGTGGGCGGGACAAGGGTGGGCGGGACGATCGTCCGCCAGGCGGCTTTCCCAATCACACCCGTCGACACCACTGGCGCGGGCGACACCTTTGTTGGCAGTTTTGTCGCCGCGTTAAGCCAAGGCGCCACCTTGCCCGATGCGCTCAAACAAGCCAGCGCGGCCAGCGCCCTGGCCTGCCTTACGCCGGGCGCGCAGTCAAGTATTCCCACGCGCGCGCAGGTGCAGGATTTTTTGAATCAACAACACTGAAAACCATTCTCCATTCACGCCCATGAGCACCCCCAAACAATTCAAAGTGATATACGACACCGACCCGGGTGTAGACGACGCCATGGCGCTGTATTACGCGCTGGCCCACCCGGCCATTGACGTGGTTGGCATCACCACCACCTTCGGCAATGTCACGGTGGAACAGGCGGCCGTCAATGCCTTGTACCTGACGGCCATCGCCGGCCGGCCGGCCATTCCGGTGACCAAAGGCGTCAAAACGCCGTGGGAGAAACCGGGGGAAGTACCGCCAGCCCACATCCACGGGGCCGATGGCCTGGGCAACCTGGCGCGCCGCGAGACCACCACCAACACGCTGGACCCGCGCGCCAGTGCGCAGTTCATTGTGGACATGGCGCGCACCTCGCCCGGCGAGATCATGCTGGTGGCGGTAGGGCCGCTGGGCAACCTGGCACTGGCGCTGAAGATTGAGCCGAAGCTGCCGCAGTTGCTGCGCGAAGTGATCATCATGGGCGGCACCATCACCGAGCCGGGCAATGTATCGCCCGTGGCCGAGGCCAATATCTGGGGCGACCCGCACGCGGCCGACAAGGTGTTCACCGCCGGCTGGAAACTCTCCATGGTGGGGCTTGATGTGACGCACCAGGTCATCATGCCCGTGAGCCTCTTTGAACGCATCGCCCAGCACCACCGCCATGTGGCGATGGACACCCTGCACACTGCGGTGGGGTTTTATGCCAATTTTTACAGCGGCCTGTACCCGCATGTGGCCAAAATCCACGGCTGTTTTGGCCATGACGTGTTGGCCTTCATCTTCCTCAGCAACCCGGAGCTTTTCACCCTCGCCCACGGGCGCGTGCGGGTGGCTACCGAAGGCATTGGCCAGGGCCAGACCATGCTGGACCGCCGCCCCACGATTGGTTATGCGCAAAAAGGCTGGGGCGCCGAGAAACCGCAGACGCAGGTGTGCATGCAGGTCGATGCCGCCGGCGCCAGCCGCGTGTTTGAAGCGGTGATGATGGGAAACTGGTTGAATTAGGGCCTGTTCCAGGAGAACACCATGCAAACAACTCAACGAACTGAACGACGCACCCCGGCAGCCGCCAAACAACTGGCTGTGGTGGACTACAAGAGCCCCACCGCCGCGCAGGATTTTTGCAAAAACCTGCACGACACCGGCTTCGGCGTGCTCAAAAACCACCCGCTGGACCAATCGCTGGTCGAAGGCATCTACGCGGAATGGCTGGCGTTTTTTGCAACCAGCGCGAAGAACCAGTACCCGCAAGACCCGCAAAAGCTCGACGGCTACTTCTCTCCGGCCGTCTCGGAAACCGCCAAAGACCACAC
>JANMMR010000251.1:0-10257 GCA_031373455.1 Rhodoferax sp. | reverse complement strand
GTTGCCACGACGCAAATCGCGTCCATCCACCGCAAAGCCCCCACCTATGACGAACTCAGCCCTTCGCAAGAGCTGCTGGAAACCGGCATCAAGGTGATTGACCTGGTTTGTCCGTTTGCCAAGGGCGGCAAGGTCGGCCTGTTCGGTGGTGCCGGTGTGGGCAAGACCGTGAACATGATGGAACTCATCAATAACATCGCCAAGGCGCACAGCGGTGTGTCCGTGTTTGCCGGTGTGGGCGAGCGTACCCGTGAAGGCAATGACTTCTACCACGAGATGGCCGATTCCGGCGTCGTGAACCTTGAAAACCTCGGCGAATCCAAAGTCGCCATGGTCTACGGCCAGATGAACGAGCCTCCGGGAAACCGTTTGCGCGTGGCGCTGACGGGCCTGACCATCGCCGAGTCTTTCCGCGACGAAGGCAAAGACGTTTTGTTCTTCGTGGACAACATCTACCGCTACACGCTGGCCGGCACCGAAGTGTCCGCGCTGCTGGGTCGTATGCCTTCCGCCGTGGGTTACCAGCCCACCCTGGCCGAAGAAATGGGCCGCTTGCAGGAGCGCATCACGTCCACCAAAGTGGGTTCCATCACGTCCATTCAGGCCGTTTACGTGCCTGCCGATGACTTGACTGACCCTTCACCTGCCACCACGTTCGCCCACCTGGATTCCACCGTGGTGCTGAGTCGCGACATCGCTTCCCTGGGTATTTATCCGGCGGTCGATCCGCTCGACTCCACGAGCCGTCAGCTGTCGCCGCAAGTTGTGGGTGAAGACCACTACAACACCGCCCGCGCCGTGCAAGGCACCTTGCAGCGTTACCGCGAGTTGCGCGACATCATTGCCATCATGGGCATGGATGACCTGGCCCCTGAAGACAAACTGGCTGTGGCCCGTGCCCGCAAGATTCAGCGTTTCCTCTCCCAGCCCTTCCACGTGGCTGAGGTGTTCACCGGCTCCCCTGGCAAGTACGTGCCCTTGAGCGAGACCATTCGCGGTTTCAAAATGATCGTGAACGGCGAGTGCGACCACATGCCTGAGCAGGCGTTCTACATGGTTGGCACCATCGACGAAGCCATCGAGAAAAGCAAGAAAGTAGCCTGATCATGGCAACCATCCACGTTGATGTTGTCAGCGCCGAAGAGTCCATCTTCTCCGGCGAGGCCAAGTTTGTGGCCTTGCCGGGTGAAGCCGGCGAACTCGGCATCTACCCTCGCCATACGCCGTTGATCACCCGCATCAAGGCGGGATCGGTGCGCATCGAAATGGAAGATGGCCGCGAAGAGTTCGTTTTTGTTGCCGGCGGCATTCTCGAGGTACAGCCCAACTGCGTGACAGTCTTGTCTGACACAGCGGTGCGCGGCAAGGACCTTGACGACGAAAAGGCCAATGAAGCCAAAGCAGCAGCCGAAGAAGCTCTTAAAAATGCCAAGAGTGAAATCGACATGGCAAAGGCCACATCGGAGCTGGCGATCATGGCGGCTCAAATTGCAGCCTTGCGCAAATACCGCCAAAAGAAGTAGACGCATCTCTGAACGAGCGCAGCACGCGTTGGCGTTCCATCACAAAACAAAAGGCCGCATTTTTGCGGCCTTTTGTTTTGTGCCTCGCACTTCAGCCACTTCAAGTGGCGCGCCTGCATTGCCTGGGCGCAGCAGCTACAAATCGAAACGTTCTGTCACAGACGCCTGACCAAGACGTATTTACACTCATTGCGTGCAAACGCCGTGGTGCGCTGCCACTGATTCCGGGCTTGTGTTGTCCCGACTCGCCCATCCCCCCAGCCAAAAGTCTTGACCGTCCCCTTGTGGAAGAGAAAACGGCTGTTCCTTGTTTGTGAAAACTGAATCTCTAGATCCACGATGAACAGTGAAATTGAGGCGCCGGACCAGCTGAAATCTGCCAGTGACGTGAGGGATGTTGCTGCAGACCCGGTTCGTAAACCACAAATACGAGCCCACGCCCAATTCTGGAAAAGTCCACCGGTCACTGAAGGTCATGGCGTTGTCATGTCGGCAATTGCTTCGGCGGCCTTGGCCGCATGCGGCGGGGGTGGCGGCGACACAACTTCCGGCGCGGCTTCATCACCGGTCAATCCCCTAACCGGCACGTCCGGCTACAGTTTCCCCGCAGCCCAGACTGACGCCGAGGCGGCACGATTTCTTCAAGCGTCGCAGTTTTCCTCATCGACCGCTGACATCGCGGCGCTACGCTCGGGTACCTATACCGAGTGGCTGCAAAAACAATTCAATCCGCCCGTCGCCCAGAATGCAGAAACCGGTTGGGACTGGCTGCAACGCCGCGGATACGGCGCTGTCGACAGCAACAGCTATTTTTTCAACGATTACCCGGCGCAGTTCATGATCTGGCAGCAGCTGTTTGCCTCGCCAGACGCCATGCGCAAACGGTTGGCGCTGGCCTTGTCGGAGTTTTTTGTGGTCTCGCTTCAGTCGGCCGAGTTCACCTGGCGAAGCCATGCGTTGGCCCACTATTGGGACCTGCTGGTCGAAAACGCCTTCGACAACTTCCGAAAACTGCTCAAAGACGTCACGCTCAACCCCGCAATGGGTTATTTCCTCAACACCAAAGGCAACCAGAAAGAGAACCCGGCCACCGGCCGTGTCCCCGACGAAAACTACGCGCGTGAAGTCATGCAGTTGTTCACCATCGGCTTGTACCAGTTGAATCTGGACGGCAGCGTCAAACTGGGCGGCAATGGCGAAAAGCTCGAAACCTATACCCAGGCGGATGTGAGCGGGCTGGCTCGCGTATTTACTGGGTATGACTTCGATTTTTCCGATGGTGTGCGTCATCCCGTTGACACCTACACCATTGAGAGTTGGCAATACGCCCGCAAACCGATGGCGTTCACCGCGAACCGCCATTCCACGCTGGAGGCCCGGTTTTTGGGCGCCAACATTCCGGCCAACACGCCCGGCGCCGCTGCGTTGGATGCCGCGATTGACACGCTGTTCAACCACCCGAACGTCGGCCCGTTCTTTTGCCGGCAGATGATCCAGAGGCTGGTCACCAGCAACCCCAGCGCAAGCTATGTTGGCCGCGTGGCCACCGTGTTCAACAACAATGGTGCAGGAATACGCGGTGATCTCAAAGCCGTGTGGTCAGCCATCTTGCTCGACGACGAAGCCCGCAACCCACAAGCCACCTCAGATATCGGGTTCGGAAAACTGCGTGAGCCCATGGTGCGCTTGATTCAATGGGGTCGCAGTTTCGGTGTGCGCTCGGCGGCAAACTCCTGGAAGATGTTCGACACGTCCGACGCGGCCGATTCTTTGGGCCAAAGCCCGCTGCGGGCTGCGTCCGTGTTCAATTTCTTCCGCCCCGGTTTTGTGCCGCCCGGAACCGCCATGGCGACCTTGCAGGCGACCGCGCCGGAGTTCCAGCTGGTCAACGAGACCACGGTCGGCGGGTATCTCAACTACATGCAGCGCGTGATCCGCGATGGCATCTTTTGCCCTGAGCCCACCGTCCCGCAGGCGGCCTACGTCAACTATTTGCCCGACGTGAAGGCGGCATACAGCGACGAGCTGGCGCTGGTCAATGACGCCAGCGCCTTGGTGCGCCACCTCTCTCTCGTGATGTGTGCCGGCCAATTGACCGCGGCCACTCAAAACACGATGGTTGCCGCCCTCAATGCCACGCCCATCAGCAGTGCAAGCACAGAGCAGCAGAAATTGAACCGCGTCTTCGCTGCGGTGCTGATGGTCATGGCTTGCAGCGAATACCTGGTTCAAAAATAAGCGCCCAGAGAGACCACGCCGTGCATTTGATTCAACCCCAGCTTCACACCCGCCGCGCGTTTTTGCGCCGCTCAGCACAACTTGCCATGACGGGCGCGGCCCTGCCGACGGCACTCAACCTGGCCGCGATGGCCGACGCGGCAGCCTTCAACGCCACCGACTACAAAGCCCTCGTCTGCATATTCCTTTACGGCGGCAACGATTACGCCAATACCGTCGTGACCTATGACGACACCAGCCACAACCTTTACAACAGCATTCGCAGCAACATCGCCCTGTCAAAACTTGCCCTTGCGCCTACCGTCCTTACACCGACTATCGCTTTACCCGGCGGACGGCAATATGCCCTGCACCCGGCCATGACCGGACTTGCGGGCCTTTTCAACAGCGGCGTTGCTGCCGTTCAACTCAACGCGGGCCCATTGGTCGTGCCGCTGACCCGCGCCCAGTACCAGGGAAACAACCGCCGCGATTTCCCCTTGCCGCCCAAATTGTTTTCCCATAACGACCAACAATCGGTTTGGCAGTCTTCATCACCCGAAGGCTCGACCATCGGCTGGGGTGGCAACATCGGCGACTTGGCCTTGTCTGCCAACACCAATTCGCTTTTTACCTGTATTTCGGTAACCGGAAATGCCGTGTTTCTCTCGGGTGACCAGGCATTGGCCTACCAGGTCAGCCCGAACGGTGCGGTCAAAATAAACGGGGTGTCCAGCAACGTCTACGGGTCCGCCGCCGTCAAAAACGCGATGAGCCAGCTGGTGCAGCGGACAGACCGCAACCATTTGCTTGAAAACGAATACAACCGCGTCGTGGCACGCGCCATCGGCGCCGAGACGGGCGTTACCGGCGCACTGAACCTGTTCCCCGCCACTTCGGCGCCGTTCAACACCTTTCCTGCCAACAACAGCCTGTCCGGTCAATTGAAAATGGTGGCGCGCTTGATCGCTGCGCGCAACACCCTGCAAACCGGCCGCCAAGTGTTTTTTGTCTCGCTCGGTGGTTTTGATCTGCATGACAACCTCATCAGCCAGCAACCCACGCTAATGGGCCGCGTGAGTGAGGCCATGACGGCCTTTTACAACGCCACGGTTGCGCTGGGCGTTGCCGACAAGGTGACGTCGTTCACCGCGTCCGATTTCGGCCGGACACTCAGCTCCAACGGTGACGGCTCGGACCACGGCTGGGGCAGCCACCACCTGATGGTCGGCGCGGCCGTCCGGGGCCGGGCATTTTATGGAGCGGCGCCACCGGTCAGTGTGGGCAACAGCACCACCGATGCCAACGACGCCTGGCACGTCGGCCAAGGGCGCTTGTTGCCGGGCACTTCAGTCGACCAATATGCCGCTACGCTGGCCAAGTGGTTTGGAGTGGAAGACAACGAGCTCAATGGCATTCTTCCCAACTTGCGCAACTTTGGTGTGCGCGACCTGGGCTTCATGAATTAGACCGGGTCTTTCGTGGATCGCCGGGATTGAACCTTGCCAGTCCTCAATTCAGCACCGGCCGGTCGTCGAGTTCGTTGGGGTTGGGATTTGAGCCATCAGCCGGAAAATGCTGCACCAAAACCGCTGAAACTTCTTCCAGCGCCTGAGTCAGTCCGTCTTCGAAATTCCCAGCGCGCAAGGCCGCACTCAGGCGCTGCACCATCTCGGTCCATTGCGCTGGTGAAACCACACTGTTCAAACCCCGGTCGGCCACGATTTCAATGGCCCGGTCCGCCAACAGGAGGTAGATCAGCGCGCCGTTGTTGTGTTCGGTGTCCCAGACGCGCAACTTCCCAAACTGTGCAATGGCCCGTTCGCGCGCGCTTGCGGCACGCCACAAGTAACTCAAGGGCAGACCCGCTTCCACACAGATGCGCACTTCACCCGTATGGCGGTGCTCACTGGCGGCGACCCGCCTGCGCAAACGCTCGGCCATCGCCGGCGGCACCGCGCGTTGGGAGTCGGACTCATCGACCCAGCGGTGTCGGGCCATGCGTTTGATTTTTTGCCAAAAGCCCATCACCAGTCTCCCGACGCACCACCGCCGCCAAAATCCCCGCCGCCCCCCGAGCTGAAACCGCCGCCTCCGGAGCCGAATCCACCGCCACCGCCGCCTCCAAAGCCGCCTTGGCCCCACCCGCCGCCGTTGCCGGTACTGTTTCCGCGGCTGGTACTGGCGCGGCCGGGCAAGCCGGTACCCAGCCCGCCCATCAACAAGGTAACCACCAGGGCCGCGACGCCGGCGAGACCGGCCACCACCAGGCTGGCCGTTGCCAGCATGGCCACACCCCCGACGCCGCCACCCACCACCACCGAGCCCAGTTTCCGGCCGAAAATACGGCGCGCCACACCGCCCGCGATGGGGACGGCAAAAAACAGGAAGATGGCCAGGTCCGTCCACTGAAAATCGCCAACGTAGATCCCGCCCGGATTCTGGCTCTTGGGCGCGGGCAGGGCTTCACCTGCAATGCGCGCCGTGATTTGCTCTACCGCAGCCGTGAGACCGAGCGCGTAATTGCCGCTGCGGAAATTGGGCGTGATGGCGGTGTCGATGATCTGTTTCGCCGCCAGGTCGGGAATCGCGCCTTCGAGTGTTTTGGCCACTTCGATACGCACCTTGCGGTCGTTTTTTGCAACAATCAGCAACAGGCCGTCGCCCACGCCCTTGCGGCCAACCTTCCAGCTGTTTGCGACCCGATTGGCGAAAGAGGCGATGTCTTCCGGCTGCGTTGTCGCGACGACAAAAACGACGATCTGGGCACCCTTTTCGCGCTCAAACGTGGCCAGTCGGGCCTCCAGCGTTTGTGTCGCCTGCGCATCGAGCGTGCCTGTCTGGTCGATCACATGGGCCAGAAGCGGTGGAATGGGTAGCAGCTCCTGCGCCAAGGCGCTGCTGGGGCCGGGCACGCCCAGCACCAGGCCTAGCGCCAGACTAAAGGCCAGCACCCCTCTGATCAGCGCCCGCAACAAGTTGGCCGCCGCTTATTTCTTGCCGAAATCGACCGTCGGCGGTGCAGATATGGCCGCTTCATTCTGAACGGCAAAACTCGGCTTGGTGGCGTAGCTGAAAACCATGGCCGTCAGGTTGCTCGGGAAGCTGCGGGTCAACACGTTGTACTCCTGCACGCTCTGGATGTAGCGGTTGCGCGCCACGGTGATCCGGTTTTCGGTGCCTTCGAGCTGCACCCGCAGATCGCGAAAGCCCTGGTTGGCCTTGAGGTCAGGGTAACGTTCAGACACCACCATCAAGCGGCTCAGCGCGCTGCCCAGCTCGCCCTGCGCCGCCTGGAATTTCTTGAAGGCTTCTGGGTTGTTCAGTGTTTCAGGTGTCACCTGTATTGACGTGGCTTTGGCCCGTGCTTCGACAACCTTGGTCAGCGTGTCTTGCTCAAAGGCGGCTTCGCCTTTCACGGTGGCGACGATGTTGGGCACCAGGTCGGCCCTTCGCTGGTACTGGTTGAGCACCTCGCTCCAGGCGGACTTGGTCTGCTCGTCGAGTTTTTGGAAATCGTTGTAACCGCAGCCGGTCAGCAACAGCGGCAGCGCAATCAGCAAGGCAAATCCCTTGGTCAAAATGGTCATCGGTTTCTCCAGGTCAGGTGGGGCCGTGCGGACAGGCGCGGCGTCAAGCTCACACAGTAGCATATGTGCTGCACGTGGACGGGAATTCAAGTCGGTGCAAAATCCTCCCCATGCCGAAAGTCAAACAACAAGCCGCGATGGTCGGCGGCAGCGCCGACGATGTGGAAGCCGCGTTCTATGAGGCCCTGCAAACCGGCGACATTGAGAAACTCATGGCCTGTTGGGCCGATGAGGATGAAATTGTCTGTGTGCACCCGGGTGGCCCGCGCGTGGTGGGTACCGGTGCGATCCGCGCGGCCTTCGAGGCGCTGTTCGCCAACGGCAGCATCCGCGCGACGCCACTGCACTCGCGCACGGTTGTCTCGATGACCAGCGCCGTGCACAACGTGGTCGAGCGCATCGAGGTCATGCTGGAGGGCGGCCCGGCCCATGCCTATGTGCTGGCCACCAATGTTTACCACCGGACCGGCCAGGGCTGGCGCATGGTGGCTCACCATGCCAGCCCCGGCATGCAAAACCAGGCCCAGGAGGGCAATGAAACGCCCCATGTGTTGCATTGACTTACCAGCAACAACTGGTTGCGCCCGTGGGTTTGGCGCATGAACCGCGCACCGCCATGAACTATGCCGCGCCGTGGTGGCTCCCTGGAGGGAACCTGCAAACGATTTGGTCGGCCCTGTACGCACGCCGATTTGACGGCGCCCCGCCCGACTTTCAGCGCGAACGCTGGACCACGCCGGACGCCGATTTTATTGACGTGGACTTTTTGAAGAGTGTGGCCCCCACGCTCCCCGCTTCGCGAGGTTCGCTGCCCCCCGAGGGGGCGAATTTCCCTTGGGGCGGCCCGGCGGGAAATTTGGCCCCCACGCTCCCGCACTGCGTGTCGCCACTGCCCCCCGAGGGGGCGAATTTTTCTCGGGACGGCCCGTCGAAAAATTGCCCTGTTGAAGAAATTCCCACGCTTTTGGTTCTGTTCCACGGCCTGGAGGGCTCCTCCGCCAGCCATTACGGCCAATCCTTCGCGGCCTTCGCCCGGCAACACGGCCTGGCCTTTTGTGTGCCGCATTTTCGCGGCTGCAGCGGCGAGCTGAACCTCGCTCCCCGCGCCTACCATTCGGGTGACCACGAAGAAATCGACTGGATTTTGAAGCGCTTGCGCGCCCGCCACGGCGGCCCGATCGTCGCCGTGGGTGTGTCGCTGGGTGGCAACGCATTGCTGCGCTGGGCCGAAGAGGCGGGTGATGAGGCCGCCAAAACCGTGCGCGCCGTTGCGAGTGTGTGCTCACCCATTGACCTTGCTGCGAGCGGGCGGGCGATTGGGCGCGGCTTCAACCGCCTGGTTTACACGCGCATGTTCATCAACTCGATGAAACCCAAGGCCCTGCGCAAACTGGCCCAACACCCGGGCCTGTTTGACGGCCAGGCGCTGGCGCAGGCGCGCGACCTGTACGAGTTTGACAACATCTTCACGGCGCCCCTGCACGGCTTCAAGAACACCGAAGACTACTGGGCCCGCGGCTCCGCCAAACCACACCTGCACCAGATTCGCGTTCCGGCGCTGGTGGTGAACGCCCTGAACGACCCGTTCATCCCGGCAGAAAGCCTGCCCGAGTCGCATGCGGTGGGCAACTATGTGACGCTGTGGCAGCCGGAACAAGGCGGCCATGTTGGTTTTCCGCATGGCAACTTTCCCGCGCGTCTGCACGCATTGCCGGATGTGCTCGGCGGCTGGCTGCTGGCTCAGTAAGCGCCACTTCGGCCAGGCCAATGCCGCGCGGGAGGGGCAAAATACGCAAATGGACCCTATCGTCGTTCAAGCCATGGTCAAATGGCCCAACGTGCCGCATTGTTACGGCTGGCTCGGGCTCGATGCGCGCGGCAACTGGTACATGCGCGACGACCGGGCACAGGCCGCCGGGCCTTTTTCAGCTGCGGCCGGCGGCAATTTGCAAAGCAAAGGCTCGCTGCTCAAACACGACAAACTGATCGACTTCATCCAGCGCAATTACGCCTGCGATGACGCCGGTCAATGGTTTTTTCAAAACGGGCCGCAACGTGTGTATGTGGAGCTGGAAGCGGCACCGTGGGTTTGGCGCCTGGCCGCCAACGGGCACGGCGCCATCAGCGTGGTGGCCCATGACGGCCGGCCCGCCACCGTGCAGGAGTGTGTGCTGGATGAAGAAGGCCGGGTTTACTTGAAAACCGATATCGGCTTTGGCGTGGTGTACACGCAGGACGTTGCCGTTGTTGCCACCGCTGTGGACAGCGGGTTATGGCAACCCATTACGATGCATTTGGAAGATTTTCCCGTAAATTACGGATTTACACTAAGTCCAAGTTCAAAAAATATACTAAAATCCGCTTGAATATCAATTAAATAGATAGCAACAAAATCAATTAATTCGTGACTTAATGGCTTATTTTTACGAGAAATCGGTTTAACTCATTGGTTAAAAAATTTATTTAGCGGGCGTCGCCGTTCCATCGGCACGGTTTGCAGCCCAATTCCCCCGACAGCCGCTTATTTGCTGGCCTGTGCGACCGATGCCGCTGCCGCAGGTGCCGGCGCTTTGGGCTCATCAAGTTTGCCGCCGCTGGCGTTGGCCATGTAAACCACGGCGCGGGCGATCTCCAGGTCTTCAAAATCGCCACCGGCCTGCGCGGCCATGGCACCTTTGCCTTTGAGCGCGGAGGTCAACAAAGCCTCGAAACCCGTGGCAATGCGCGGCGCCCAGACCGCAGCATCGCCCATCTTGGGCGCACCGGCAACACCGGCTGTGTGGCAAGCGGTGCACTGCGCGTCAAACACCGCCTTGCCGTTTTTCAACTCGCGGTTGGCATCGCGGATCTCGACGCTGCCGACCTTCTGCAGCCGCTGCACGATGGTTTTCTCCATATTGACCGTGCCTTCAGCGGGCTTGGCGCCG
>JANMMR010000121.1:0-4461 GCA_031373455.1 Rhodoferax sp. | reverse complement strand
GCTTTGGACGGCGTGCCGGTGACGATCAAGGACAACATCGCCACGAAAGGCGATGCGACACCCCTTGGTTGTGCCGCCGTCGCGCTCACACCGGCTCCTGCAGACGCGCCGCCCGCCGCACGCCTGCGCGAAGCCGGCGCGGTGTTGGTCAGCAAGACGACCATGCCCGACTACGGCATGTTGTCCAGCGGGCTCTCCACCTTCCATGCACTGGCGCGCAACCCGTGGGACTTGCGCAAAGGCCCGGGCGGCTCCAGTGCGGGCGCGGGCGCGGCAGCGGCGGCCGGGTATGGCCCGCTGCACGTCGGCACCGACATCGGCGGCTCATTGCGCCTGCCAGCAGGAGGGTGCGGCATTTACAGCCTCAAACCCAGCCTGGGCCGCATCCCCATCGACCCGCCCTACACCGGCCGCGCTGCCGGTCCGATGACGCGCAGCGTGGCCGATTCGGCCTTGAGGATGCAGGTGCTCGGGCTGCCCGATGCCCGTGACAGCATGAGCCTGCCGGCGCAAACCATTGACTGGGGCGCGTTTGATCAAGGCCCTGACGCCCTGCGCGGCCTGAACATCGGGCTTTTGCTCGACGCCGGCTGTGGCCTTGAAGTGCAGCCCGATATCCGCGCGGCTGTTGAAGCGGCGGCCAAGGTGTTTGAGGCGGCCGGTGCCACCGTCACTCTGATGAAGCCTTTCATGACACGCGCCATGCTCGACGGCCTGGACCACGCCTGGCGCATGCGTTCGCACATCGACTTGAATGCCCTCGCCCCGGAAAAAAAGGCGGCCGTTTTGCCTTATATCCGCCAGTGGGCCGACAGCGCGGCGGGCATGAGCGGCCCGCAGGTTTTCACGGCCACGCACCAGTCTTACGTGGTGCGGCTGGCCACGGTGCAGGCCTGCAGCGCCTTTGATTTTGTGATCTCGCCCACCGCGCCGGTCTCGGCCTTTGCCGCAGAGCTGCCGTCACCCACCAACGACCCGCTGCGTGGGTTGGAGCACATTGGTTTCACGGTGCCGTACAACATGTCGGAGCAACCGGCGGCGTCGATCAACTGCGGCTACACCTCGGCGGGCCTGCCGATTGGTTTGCAGATCGCCGGGCGGCGTTTTGACGACCTGGGCGTGTTGCGGGTTTCGCGGGCCTACGAGATTCTGCGCGCCCCACAGCGTCCCTGGCCAGAAGTGCCGCCCCCACGCTCCGCCGCTTCGCGGGTCGCTGCCCCACGCAGCGATCCTGCGCTTCGCTAGGGGTGGGGCTAATTTTTCTTGGGGCGGCCCGGCGAAAAATTGCGCTCTCACAAATTAACCATGTTGACTGACTCGCTGGGCAACCCCGTCACGCTGTCTGACCCCGCCAGCCTGGGCGTTGTCAACGATTTTGTCGAAGGGGTCATCGCCTGCGAGGCGCGTGCCGTCAACGTTCTGCAGCTCGCGGCCCACGACCCCAGCGCCATCGTGCAGGCCTATTGCGCCGCCCTGCACCTGTTTGCCGAATCGCGCCATGCGCCAGCCAATGCCCGGCCATTTCTGGAACGGGCCCAGGCTGCCGTCGACACCAACCCGGCTGTCACACCGCGCGAGCGTCGCTTTGTTGCTGCGATCGCCGCGTGGGCAGCCGGCGACACCCAACGTGCGGGCGCCATGCATGAAGAGCAGGCGCACGAATTCCCACGCGATCTGGCTTCGCTCAAGCTGGGCCAGTACCACCACTTCAACGCCGGCAACGCATCGGGCATGTTGCGCCAGGCGCTGGCTGCGGAGCATGCCGCCGCTGACGTGCCCTACTTCCACGGCATGCTGGCGTTTGGCTACGAGCAATGCCACCAGCTTGACGCAGCGGAAGCTGCAGCCCGCCACGGCATCCAGCTGTGCCGCAAGGAGCCCTGGTCACACCACGCGGTGGCCCACGTGATGCTCACCCAAGGCCGCAACCGGGAAGGCCACGCCTTCATGGCCGATATGAGCGACACCTGGCAGGGCCTGAACTCCTTCATGCTCACCCACAACTGGTGGCACCAGGCACTCTTTGCCATCGAGCTTGAATCGTTTGACGAAGCTTTGCGACTGTATGACGGGCGCATTTGGGGTGTCGTCAAAACCTATTCGCAGGACCAGGTCAACGCCATCTCGCTGCTCTCGCGGCTGGAGCTGCGCGGTGTGGACGTGGGCAACCGCTGGCAGGATGTCGGCTCGTACCTGGTGGACCGCACGGCCGACCAGGTTTCGCCGTTTCTGGACCTGCACTACCTCTACGGCCTGGCGCGTGTCGGCAAACCGCAGGCCGACGTGTTGATGCGCAGCATTGAGGCCCACGCGCGCACCTGTGCCCAGACGCAGCCCGTGTGGCAGCGCGTGGCCCTGCCGGCAGCGCGCGGCCTGCTGGCCCATGCGCGGGGCGATTGCAAATACGCCGCCGGGCAGCTCGCGCTGGCCCTGCCGCAGCTGGTCGAGATAGGCGGCAGCCACGCGCAGCGGGACTGGTTTGAGCAGCTCCATCGACATGCCATCCAGCGCAGTCGGCTCGCGGCCCAAACGCTCACCGGAACGCCTGAAGACACTTCGCCACACCAAGCGACGCCATGACCCAACTCGTTCTCCTGCCTGGCCTGGCTTGCAACGCCGTCATGTGGCAACACCAGCAGGCCGCTGTGCCGCCACACCTGAACGCCGTGGTGAGCGACGTGCACACTCGCTTTGACTCCGTTCCGGACATGGCCCAGGCGCTGCTCGCCGAACACGCCGGCGGCTTGATTGTGTGTGGCGCCTCGATGGGCGGCATGTTGGCGATGGAAGTGGCGCGTCAGGCGCCCGCGCGCGTGAAGGCGCTGGCGCTCCTGGGCACCAATGCGCGGCCGGAAACAACCGAGATGCGCGCGCTGCGCGAGGCGGCGATTGTGTTTTTCGAGCAAGGGCGCGCCCTGGAGGTGCTGAAGTTCAACCTGCCGCTGGCGTTCCACAAGAGCCGCGCGCGGGACACCGCGCTCCTGCAAACCTACCTGGATTTTGTACTCGCTGCGGGCACCCTGCAGCTGGTGCAGCAAAACCGGGCCGTCATGGCCCGGCCGGATGCGCGCCTGCATTTGCCGCAAGTCACATGCCCGACCCTCGTGTTGTGCGGCGATGGCGACCAGATCACGCCGCCCGAGTGTTCCCGCGAAATCGCCGCGCTGGTCCCCGGAGCCGAGCTGCGATTCATCGCCGACTGCGGCCACATGTTGACAATGGAGCGGCCCGAAGCAGTGAATGCCGCGCTGCTGGCCTGG
This sequence comes from Rhodoferax sp., assembly GCA_031373455.1. Taxonomy (GTDB): domain Bacteria; phylum Pseudomonadota; class Gammaproteobacteria; order Burkholderiales; family Burkholderiaceae_C; genus JANYCG01. The sequence continues at coordinate 1,201 of JANMMR010000121.1, read as the reverse complement.
TTGGCCGGTTTGGGGTGAACGCCAGCGCAGTGCTTATTTCAAAGTGAATAATTAACATGGGTGTTAATTATTTTGCCTTTTTGACGCTGCGCATCAAAATTATGATAAAAATCCGGCGTTAAGTCACGTTAAATGGTCATTGTTTGCTATTATTAATATAGCAAATCACTCGGTTGGCAGACTTTTCACTTTCTTGATCAAACGCTCATACACAGAAGGCGAGACAAACTTTTGCACTTCGCCGCCGAGCAAGGCGATTTCGCGCACGAAGGTGCTCGAGACAAACTGGTATTTGTCGCTTGGTGTGAGGAACACGGTTTCAACGTCGGGCATCAGGGTGCGGTTCATGCCGGCGAGCTGGAATTCGTAGTCAAAATCGGTCACGGCGCGCAGGCCGCGCACCACCGCCTTGGCCCCTTTGGCCACAACAAAATCGCGCAGCAGGCCAGCGTAGCTGTCTACCGTGACTTTCGGGTAGTCGCGGGCGACTTCGCGCACCATGTCCAAGCGCTCCTGCAGGCTGAAGAGCGCCCCCTTCTTGTGGTGCCCAGCCGCCACCGCGATGATGACGCGGTCAAACAGCTGGGTGGCTCGGCGCACCACGTCTTCGTGCCCATGGGTCAGGGGATCAAAAGTGCCGGGGTAAACGGCAAGCACACTGTTGCTCATGGGTGATCCTTCGCTCGAATTCGTGGAAATGGCCGATGCACCGCAAAAGGCCGATGCGCGGGATTATGCCGTGCGCTTGAGCAAATGCGCGTGCACGGCGCCCGCCTTCAAGTGGCGGTGAACGCCCAATTGAAAAGGCAAGAGCTGCTCATCGTTCCATTGGCGGGGCGCTTCCAGGTAAACCCAGCCGGTAGTCGCCACGGCTTGGCTGGCGGCTTGCAAGGCGGGCTCATACAGGGCCGAATCGAAGGGCGGGTCCAGAAACACCAGTTCGAGGCCTGCGCCGGCGAATGTTTTCAAAACACCAACACCATCGCCCCGCAGCACCTGGACGGCGCTGGCGCCGAGCTGCGCCTTGACCTGCTCGAGTTGCGCGATAAGGGTTTTGTCGGACTCCACCAGGCGCACGTCTTTCGCGCCGCGCGAGGCGGCCTCAAAGCCGAGTGCGCCGGTGCCGGCAAAGGCGTCAACACAGCGCCAGCCGTGCAGGTCTTGCCCGAGCCAGTTGAACAGGGTTTCGCGCACGCGGTCG
>JANMMR010000184.1:0-8916 GCA_031373455.1 Rhodoferax sp. | reverse complement strand
GGGCGCCCACGATGGCAACCTGCGACAGGGCCGGGTATTGTTTGTGCAAATCCTTCCACACCAGCCTGAGATTGATCAAGGCTGAAGGACGAAATGAGGTGAGTAGCACGTCGGCCTTCGCCAGCTCGCGGTGGATGGTTTTTTGGCCTGCTTCGGTTTTCAGGTCGGCGCTGACGACGCGCATGCCGTCGTGCATCAAGTCATAGGTGGCGCGGCTGCTCATGCCCATGGGGTCGCCCGGTGTGCCAGGGGGCAGCCCGGCAGGCGCGGGCGGTTCCAGCTTGACGCAGTTGGCGCCCATTTGCCGTGCGCGCCAAAAGGCGGCCGGGCCGGGCAGGTTCAAGGCGAGGCTCAAGATGCGCACACCTTTGAGCGGCTGGATTTTTTTTGGCTGGATGTTGGCAGTTGTCATGGGTGGCGGATTTCGCAGTGGCTTGGTTTGTTGGCGCGGCGTTCAACCTTACCAGAACTCGGACCGGGCGAACCGGCGCTGCGGGGTCAATCCAGCGCCAGCGGCAAGCCCACGTAGTTTTCTGCCAGCGCTGTGGACGCCGCTTTGGACTGCACCAGATAGTCGAGCTCGGCCTCTTGCATCTTTTGCCCGAATCCTTCCGAGTCCGGAAAGCGGTGCATCAAGGAGGTTAGCCACCAGCTGAAACGCTCAGCTTTCCAGATGCGTTTCAGTGCCCGTTCGGAGTAGGTTTCAAGGGCTTTCCCGTCTTTGTGCAGGTAATGCTGGATCAGGCCGGCTGAGAGCATTTTCACGTCGCTGGCCGCCAGGTTCAAACCTTTGGCGCCGGTGGGCGGCACGATGTGGGAGGCGTCGCCCGCCAAAAACAGGCTGCCAAAACGCATCGGCTCGGCGACAAAACTGCGCAGCGGCGCAATGCTTTTTTCGAGGGTCGGGCCGGTGACGATGCGCTCGGCGAGTTGCGGGTCGATACGGCGGCGAAGCTCGTCCCAGAAACGCTGGTCGCTCCAGGCCTCCACCTTGTCGTCAATCGGGCACTGCACGTAATAGCGGCTGCGCGTCATGCTGCGCATCGAACACAGTGAAAAACCCAGCGGGCTGTTGCCGTAGACGATGGCGTGCGGCGAGACCGGTGGCACGTCGGCCAACACGCCGAGCCAGCCAAACGGGTAAGTGCGTTCGAATTCGGTGATGGCGCCCTTGGGCACGCTGGCGCGGCAGACGCCGTGAAAGCCGTCACAACCGGCGATGAAGTCGGCCTGCAGCACGTGCGCCTGGCCGTCTTTCTTCCAGGTGACGCGGGGCGTTTGGCCGTCAAAATCATGGACGGCAACATCGGCCGCTTCGTACACGGTTTGCAAACCGGCGGCGGAGCGCGCCTTCATCAAATCGCGGGTGATTTCAGTCTGCCCGTAAGCCGTGACAACCTTGCCGCCGGTGAGCCCGGCCACGTCAATCGGGTGGCGTTTGCCGGCAAATACCAGCTCGATGCTGTGGTGCACCACACCTTCCTTTTGCACGCCCGCGCCCACACCTGCTTCGTGCAGCATGTCCACCGTGGTCTGCTCCAGGATGCCGGCGCGGATGCGCCCGAGCACGTAGTCGCCACTTTGGCGCTCAATGATGGTGGTGTCGATGCCGGCCTTGTGCAGCAGCGCGCCGAGCAGGAGCCCGGAGGGGCCTGCGCCGATGATGGCAACCTGGGTTCGCATGGCTGGTGTTTCCTAAAACGGGTTATATGGGGACGATTATCTAATAATTAACACCCATGTTAATTATTGAGGTCCAAAACCGGAAATTTGCAAAAAATGAAGAAAATCTACTCTCAAGTCACGGCAAATATGATTATATTGCTATGCATATTATAGCGATTTAAAAATTGTTTACGCTCCTGGCGCACCTTACACGCCAGACGCACCTCACGCGCTTGACGAAGAGGCACCGCGCGCAGGTCTTTGGCGGCCACGCTTCAAACGCCCAGGTAACGCGCCATCAACTCCGGCTGGGCCAGCAGTTGCGCCGAGCTGCCCGAAAACACCACCTCGCCTTTGACCAGAATCACGTTGCGGTCGGTCACCTGGGTCACGTGTTTCCAGTTTTTGTCGACGATCACGCTGCTGATGCCGCTCTCGCGGATCAGGCCGCAGATGCGCCAAATCTCACGCGCGATCAGTGGCGCCAGGCCCTCGGTGGCTTCGTCGAGGATCAAAACCTCGGGGTTGGTCATCAGCGCGCGGCCAATGGTGAGCATCTGCTGCTCGCCGCCGCTCAACTGCTGGCCGCCGTGGTTGAGGCGTTCCTTGAGGCGCGGGAAGGTGTCGAGCACGCGCTCGAAGGTCCAATCGTTGCGGCGCCCGCCGCCGGTCTGTGCGCTTCCCGGGCGGCCGGGGCGCGCCGCCATCTTCAAATTTTCCGCGACGCTCAGGTTGGCGAAGATGCCGCGGCCTTCAGGCACGTAAGCGATGCCCAACTGCGCGATTTCATAAGGCGCGCGGCCCGTCATGTCGCGACCCATCGCCTGCACGCTGCCGCCACGCGGTTTGACCAGGCCCATCAGGCTCTTCAAGAGCGTACTTTTGCCCATGCCGTTGCGGCCCATCAGACCAATGGTTTCGCCTCTGCCCACCGCAAAGTCAATGCCGCGCAGGATGTGGCTCGAGCCGTAGTAGGTGTTCAGGCCTTTGGCTTCGATTAGCAACTCAGTCATTGCGTTTAGCCTTGTTTTGCCGCAGGGCCGCCCCAAGGCAAAATGCGGCCCCCCCGGGGGGCAGGAAGCCACATGAAATGGGCGACCGTGGGGGCGACATATCAGTGATCCTCGCCCAGGTAGGCCAGCTGCACCTGCGGATCCGCCCGCACCTCGGCGGGCAAGCCACTGGCGATGGTCTGGCCGTTGACCATCACCGTCAAATGGTCAGCCAGGGTGAACACGGCGTCCATGTCGTGCTCCACCAGCATCATGGCGTGGTCCTTTTTGAGCGCCAGCAACAGTTGAATCATGCGTTCGGCCTCGGCCACGCCCATGCCGGCCAGCGGTTCGTCCAGCAGCAGCACTTGCGGGTCGGTGGCCAGCGCCATGGCGATTTCAAGCTGGCGCTGCTCGCCGTGGCTGGTGGCACCGGCCACCACGTGCTGGCGGTTTTGCAGTCCGCTTTGTTCAATGGCGCGTTCGGCGCGTTCGTTGACCACGGCGACCGACGCGGCCAGTTTGAGCCAGCGGTGCGCATTGGGTGTGCGCGACTGCGCGGCCAGGCGCACATTGTCCCGCACCGTCAAAGGCAAAAAGATGTTGGTCTTCTGGTAACTGCGGCCCAGGCCCGCGTTGGAGATTTTTTCAGGCTGCCAGCCGGTCACGTCTTTGCCGCCCAAGGTGACGCTGCCGGAGGTCGGCTGCAAGTCGCCGCTGAGCAGATTGGCCAGCGTCGATTTGCCGGCGCCGTTGGTGCCGATCACGGCGTGGATTTTCCCGCGCCACAGATCGACTGACACGTCGTTTACCGCAGCCAGCCCGCCAAACCGTTTGGTGATGTTTTTTGCCGAAAGCAGCAATTCAGCCATTGCCGTCTCCCTGCTCGCCGTTTGAGCGGTCCTTTTTCCGGAGCAGTTTTTCCGCCAGCCCCAAAAGGCCACGTGGCGCAAACACCACGACCAGCACGATGAAGAGACCCATCGTCAACTGCCAGTGTTTGCCGATGTCGTACGTGCCGATTTTGGGCAGGTCTTTGAACAGGTGCAGCAAATACTCAAACGCAAACGCGCCGACGATGGCGCCGGCGAAGTTGCCCATGCCGCCCAGAATCACCATCATGATGGCGTGTGCGCTCATGTGGAAACCCATCAACTCGGGGTTCACAAAGCCGCCAATCGCGCCCCACAAATAACCTGCCAGGCCAGCGAGGGCACCTGCCAGTGTGAAGGCCGCCAGTTTGTAGTTGAAGACGCCAAACCCCATGGCGCGCATGCGGTGTTCGTTGATGCGGATGCCCGAGAGCGCGCGGCCAAACGGGCTCCACAACAATTTGCGCAAAAAGGCGTACACGCCGACCAGGCAAGCCAGCGTGAAGAAATAAAACACCTGCTTGTTGTCGAGGTCAAAAAATTGCGCGTTGGGCTTGAAGTTGATGTACAGGCCGTCAGAGCCGCCCAGCACTTTGTTGTCAAAGAAAAGGTAGAACACCATCTGCGCAAAGGCCATGGTCACCATGATGAAGTAGATGCCGTGTGTGCGCACCACGAAGAAACCGATGACAAGCGCCGCCAGCCCCGACGCCAACACTGCCAGCGGCAGCGTCCACCACAGGCTGACAGCCGCGTCTTGCGGCGTGAGGAATGCCAGCGCGTAACCCGCCAGGCCGAAATAGGCCGCGTGGCCCAACGAGACCAGGCCTGTCACGCCTTGCAGCAAATCCAGGCTCATGGCAAAAATCGCCAGGATCATCATGCGGGTGACCATCTGCGTGTAGAACTCTGTGCCGACAAACGGGAACACCACCAGCGCCGCCAGGCACAGGCCCAACGCCACCTGCACACCGCGCGGCAAGACTTCCAGATTGGCTTTTGCGGCGCTCATGCTTTAAACAGCCCTTCAGGCTTCCACAAAAGCACGGCGGCCATCAGGATGTAAATCAGCATGCCCGATACCGACGGCAGCAGCACCTTGCCAAAGGTATCCACTAAGCCGACCAGGAGCGCCGAAATCAAGGCGCCACGCACCGAGCCGATGCCGCCGATCACCACCACCACAAAACACATGATCAGCACCTGCGAGCCCATGTTCGGGTAGACGCTGGATATGGGCGCGGCGATCATGCCGGCCACGGCAGCCAGTGCCACACCCAGCGCGAACACGATGGCATGGATGAGTTTGATGTTGATGCCCAGCGCTTCGGTCATGTCGCGGTTGAAAGCGCCGGCGCGGATTTTCATGCCCAGGCGGGTTTTGGAAATCAGCAGGTACAGCCCCAGCGCCAAAAGGATGCAAACGCCCGACATGAAGAGCCGGTAGACAGGGTACGAGAGGTTGTGGGTGAGCTGGATCGACGCTCCCAGGAATTCCGGTATGGGCACGCCATGCACGTCGTCGCCCCAGAGGATGGAGCGCATTTCCTCAAAGATGTAAATCAGGCCAAAAGTCAGCAGCACCTGGTCGAGGTGGTCGCGGTGGTAGAAGTGGCGAAACAGCAGCCACTCCAGCGCCAGGCCAAACACCACCGACAGCGCCACACCCAGAAAAATCGCCGCCGTCAGGCTGCCGGTGGCTGTGCCAATCGACCAGGCAAGGTAAGCGCCCAGCATGTAAAAACTGCCATGCGCGAGATTGACCACTCCCATGATTCCGAAAATCAGCGTCAACCCCGCCGCCAGCATGAACAGCAGCAGGCCATACTGCACACTGTTGAGCAGCTGGATGAGGAAGGTGGGGAAGTCCATGGCGTGGAAGGGTTTTCAGCTTGAAAAAAAAGGAGCGCGCAAGCCCCCCTTTTTTTCGTCGCAAAACGGGATCAGGCCATCTTGCAGCCGGCGCCAGAGTCGGCCAACTGCTTGGCGGCTACGCCCAGCACCTTGTTTTCTTTGCCGACGACCTGGCGCAGGTAAATGTCCTGGATCGGGTTGTGTGAGGCGCTCATTTTCCATTTGCCGCGCGGGCTGTCGATGGTGACACCCTCCATGGCAGCGTACAGCGCCTTTTTGTTGGAGAGGTCGCCCTTGACGGCGTTGGCACCCAGCATCAGCAGCTGGCCAGCGTCGTAACCTTGCACGGCGTAGACGTCGGGCATGGCTTTGAACTTGGTCGCAAAGGCATTGCGGAAGGCGCTGTTTTTGGGCGTGTTCAGAGAGTCGCTGTAATGCAGGGTGGTCATCACGCCTTCGGCCGCCGAGCCTGCGGCGTCCAACACGCCTTCGGTCAGGAAACCTGAACCGTAGAGTGGAATCTTGCCTTTGAGCCCCGCCGCCGCGTAATCCTTCATGAACTTGGCAGCGCCGCCGCCGGCAAAGAAGCAGGCCACCGAATCGGGGTTGAGCGACGCAATCTCGGTCAGCAACGCCTGGAATTCAACGTTGGGGAAGGGCAGGCCCAGCTCTTTGACAATGGTGCCGCCCGAGGCGATGAAGCCTTCCTTGAAACCTTCAAACGCCTCATCTCCGGCGGCGTATTTCCAGGTGATCCACACGGCCTTTTTGTGGCCTTTGGCAGCCATGGCGGCACCCAGCGCGCGGGTGGGTTGCGAATTGGTGAAGCTGGTGCGGAACACGTTGGGCGCGCACAGGGCACGTGTGGCCGCATGCACGCCCGCATTGGGGTTGATGTTGAGCACGCCGGTGTCGCGTGCGACCTTGTGCAGACCCATTTGCACACCGCTGTGCACGGTGCCGATGACCACGTCAACCTTGTCACGCTGCACCAGTTTGGTGGCGTTTTCAATGCCTTTGGAAGGCTCGGCTTCGTCGTCCACTTTGAACCACTCGATGTCGCGGCCGCCCAGCTTGCCGCCTTTTTCGTCAATGGCCATGCGAAAAGCGTTTTCGATGTTGATGCCCAACTGGGCAAACGTGCCGGTGTAGGGCAGCATGAAGCCAACCCGCACCTTGTTGCTTTGGGCGCGAACGATTTCAGGCAGCAAAAGCCCGGTGGATGCAGCGCCAATAACGGCGGCAGAACGGGTCAAAACCAGGCGGCGGGTGCTCATGATGTCTCCTTCAATTGTTCAGTAACATGAATTATATTGCAGATTTAGAAATTTTTTGGCAACAATTCCGGAAAATATGCAAATTGATGCATGAAGCCGGCAGTTTGTTGACCTTCCCCGCAAATTTTAGCGATTTGGCCAGTTTGGCTAGATCGGGTAAATCATTGAATTGAGAATTAAATCGCTGTCAAACACGCAGCGGCGGCTTTTAAACAGCCAGCCGTGGGCCGATTCCGGTGCCCGCACCAGTTCGTCGATGTACCGGCCAACGTTGTATACATGAGTGGTTTCGTCGGGCTTGGTTCTGAACACTGCATAAGCCGCGTGCGCCTGCACCAACTCGCCCTGCACCTGTGTCACCACCGGGGCGCCCACCAAATGCCGCTGGCAATACGGCTCGAAGTAGAGGGTTTCGCGGATGCAATAGACACGGTCCTTGAGCATGCCCTGGCTTTCAAACGACAAAGTCGCCAATGGCAGTTTTTTGTCAAAATTTTCGCGTGGCTGCACCTGGTAGAGGCATTCCTCGGTGAAAAAATCAGGCCAGGCGTCCAATTCGCCTGAATCGAGGGTTTCGGCATAGCTTTGGTAAAAGAGCATCAGGCTGATGTAGTCGTCAGCGGGTAACCGCGCAGATTTCGTGGGGGCTGGTTTCATGCTTCCATCACCTCGCGCCAGTAGCCGTACATGCCGCGGATCAGCCCTTCGGTCACCATGTGGTCGGTGTTTTCTGCTGTGCGGCCGCCGAGTTCGACGAGGGTGCTGAGCTCGCCGCCAGCGTTGGCGGTAAAACTGTCCTGGCTGAATTCAATCACCTCGCCATCGTCTGCCGATACAAACCCCGCCGGGCCAAACAGGTTGGCCTGGCGCAGGCGCCGCCGCTGCATCTCGGGCGTGTCATCCTCAAAGCCGAAATGCGTCCAGACAAAATCAAAACTGTCGACGCCGTTGGGAATGATCTGGCGCGTGGAGAGTGAATTCACCTGCTGCTGGATGATGAGCGAGGGAAACACCGTCGTCATCACGGCAGTGGGCTCGCCCCACCAGGGCTCGTGAACCACGTCGAGGAACCGGTCGTCGTTGAGTTTCATGGCTTGCTTGAAGCTGGTAACGCCGCTGGTCGCAGCGCTGGCCTGGCCCGCATTGCCGCGCTGCGAGATCATGGCGGCGTGGCGCTGGCGGGCGTCCATGACCAGTTGCGCCTTGTTGTCGGAGCGCCAGAGCCCAAAGGTGACGAACCAGGCGTGCAGCAGACCCGGGTGGTAGGGGTCCTTGATGTTCTCCTGCATCAGCTTCCAGTTGCCCGGAATGCGCTGGCGGTTGTAACCGAGCAGCACGAGTTTTCGGCCGTCGAACACGCGGTCGAAGTAGCGGCAGATGTCGGGGCCCAAATAATCTTCCAGGCTGGGCACGGCGTGGTCAAAACTGGCAAACACCGCACCACCGCGGGCCGCCACTTTCAGCTTGGTCAAGCCGTGGTTTTTGAGATCGAAATCGGCTGGCATGCCGCCCACCACCCGCATGCCGTCACCCGAATCCTGGCGGATGCCACGGCGAAAGGGTACACCCTGCAAATCGCCCTTGAGGTTGTAATTCCACTGGTGGTAGGGGCACACCAGCTCGGTCTTGTTGCCGGAGCGTTCCCGGCAAAACGCCACGCCCCGGTGCGCGCAGCGGTTTTCAACCACGTTGATGCTACCGTCTTTGTCCCGAATCAGGATGACAGAGCGCTCGCCGATTTTTGTGCGCTTGAAGTCGCCGGGATTCGGTATTTCCGCTTCAAGGCCGACATAACACCAGTGGCCTTTGTAGAAAAACCGCGCCAGCTCTTCGCGGTAGACCGACTCGTCCGTATAAGCGGCATAAGGAATCCGGCTGGCGCTGCCATTGGCCCAGCGGATGGGGGATTCAACTGCGCCATTCATGTGGGTCAACTCCTCGGTTTGTTGCGGCATTTGAAAGAAATTCTAAACTTCCGCGACAGACACATGTGGCTGGCGCGCTACGCAAGTGCAAAATAGGCCGTCAATGCCCGAATATCAACAAACGACCATGAAAAACAAAAAAACGCTGGTTCTGATGGCTCTGGTTGCGCTGATCGCGCTTTTCTTCGTCTTTGATCTGGGCCGGTTTTTCAGCCTGAGCTACATCAAGGCGCAGCAGGGAAACTTCGCCGAGTTGTACGCGCAGCGGCCGGCCATGGTGATATCGGCCTTCTTTGTGATCTACGTCGCGGTGACGGCACTTTCCTTGCCC
>JANMMR010000081.1:0-8567 GCA_031373455.1 Rhodoferax sp. | reverse complement strand
CCTCGGCATCGATGCTCGGACGGCGACCCGCGCCTGGCCGACGCGAAGTTTTTCTTTGACCAGGACCGCAAGAAGACGCTGGAGTCGCGGGTTGAGGGTTTGTCGAAAGTGGTTTATCACAACAAACTCGGAACACAAGGCGAGCGCATGGAGCGCGTGCGGGCCATCGCCAAAGGCATCGGGCAGCAGCTCGGCGGCGAAGTATTGGCCAAAGCCGCAGACACTGCTGCGCGGCTGGCAAAAACGGATCTGGTCACCGACATGGTGGGTGAGTTTCCTGAACTGCAAGGCATCATGGGCGGGTATTACGCTCGCCACGACGGCTTGTCTACCGAGATTGCAGATGCCATTGAAGACCACTACAAACCGCGCTTTGCGGGTGACGCGTTGCCGCGCAATCAAGTGGGTGGGGTGGTGGCGCTGGCCGACAAGCTCGAAACCCTGGTCGGTATGTTTGGCATTGGCAACCTGCCGACAGGTGACAAAGACCCGTTTGCGCTGCGGCGCCATGCGTTGGGCGTGATCCGTCTGCTGATCGAGCGCAGTTTGAACCTGAATTTGCCGGAGCTGGTTGCCACTGCAAGCCAGAGCTTTGGCACCTTGTTGCCAGATGCCGCGAAAACCAACGAGTCGCTGCTGCAGTTTGTTTACGAGCGCATCGCGGGTTACTTGCGCGACCTGGGATACACGCCGCAGGAAGCCGAGGCCGTGATCGCGCTGCGGCCGATGTGGGGTGAAATCCCAAGGCGCCTTCTTGCCGTGCGCAGCTTCGCGTCAATGGCCGAAGCGCCTGCTCTGGCTGCCGCCAACAAACGCATCGGCAATATTTTGAAGAAAGTCGATGGCCTTGTCGAAGCGAAAGTTGACGCCGGTTTGCTGAAGGAAGCCGCCGAGCAAAGCCTGATGCAGGCGATCCAGGCCGTCGCCGGCCCGGCCGATGCCGCCTTTGGCAGCGGCAACTATGCCGAGAACCTGCGCCTTCTGGCGGCGCTCAAGACGCCCGTCGACGACTTTTTTGACCAAGTCATGGTCAACGCCGAAGACCTGGGTGTTCGCGCCAACCGGCTTGGGTTGCTGGCCACGCTGCACGCGGCGATGAACCGCGTGGCGGACCTGTCGAAACTTGCTGCCTGAAAATCACCGCATGAAACGCGCTCTATGAAACTTGTGATCCTCGACCGCGACGGCACCATCAATGCCGACAGCACCGACTACATCAAGTCACCCGAGGAGTGGACGCCGTTGCCGGGCGCGCTGGAAGCCATTGCACGGCTCAACCATGCGGGTTGGCACGTGGTGCTGGCGTCCAACCAGTCGGGCCTGGGGCGCGGGCTGTTTGATGTGGCCGCGCTGAATGCCATGCACGTCAAGATGAACCGCCTGCTCACGGCCGCCGGTGGCCGCGTTGACGCGATTTTTTATTGCCCGCACACACCGGACGACAACTGCCACTGCCGCAAACCCGAGCCGGGCCTGTTTGAGCAGATTGGCGAGCGTTATGGTGTGGATCTGGCCGACGTGCCCGCCGTGGGCGACACTTTGCGCGACATGATCGCCGGCTCGCGGGCCGGTTGCCAGCCTCACCTGGTGTTGACGGGCCATGGTGCGGCGTTCAGCGGGCGGCCGCTGCCTGAAACCTTCCCGGCGGGCACCCGCGTGCACGAGGACCTGGCGGCGTTTGCCGACTGGCTGCTGGCCAGTGCGCCCGATTTCGAACACTCGGTGTTTCACCACTGAAATCGGCTACTGCCCGTATCCCTCACCCGCCATGTACGCTCTTCGCTCGTTTCTGCATCTCCTATGGATGATCCTGTTCGTCATCCCCACGGCCCTGTACATGGTGGCCTTGGCGCCGTTTGCCAGCAAGGACCACCAGTTCAAGGCGGCCCGGTTTTTTCTGGCGCGCTCGATTTACGGCCTGCGCACGATCTGCGGCGTGAACTGGCGCGTCAGCGGCGCCGAGCATCTGCCCGGCCTTGACGCACAAGGCAAACAGTTGCCGGCGATCTTGCTGGTCAAACACCAGTCGCAATACGAAACCTTTTTGTTGCCCTTGATCATGCCGCGCCCGCTGGCGTTTGTCTTCAAAAAGGAGCTGCTTTACATCCCCTTTTTCGGCTGGGGCATTGGTTTGGTGGACATGATCCACATTGACCGCAAACTCGGCAAGCAAGCCTTTCAAAAGGTGGCTGAACAAGGCAAACGCATCCTGGGGCGTGGCACCTGGGTCATCATGTTTCCGGAGGGCACGCGCATTCCGCGCGGCAAAGTCGGCCAATACAAATCGGGCGGCACCCGGCTGGCCATCGAGACCGGCGCGCCGGTAGTGCCGATTGCCGTCACGTCGGCCAAATGCTGGCCACGCAAGGCGTTCATCAAGCGGCCGGGCATGGTGGATGTGTCGATCGGCAAGCCAATACCGAGCGTGGGCCGCGATCCCGATGACTTGCTGCTCGAGGTGCAGACCTGGATCGAGACTGAAATGCGGCGGCTGGACCCTGAGGCCTACCCTTGAATCCGCTTCAAGGCCTGATTCAACTGACGCTGGACCTGTTTGGGCGGGATCAGGCGGCCCTGCCGGCCGTCGACAAAGCCAGTCGCGGCGGCTCGAAAAAACAAGCGCCGCCCGTCAAGCCTTCAGTTGATTTTCCGGTAGGCGTAGCGTCTGCCGCGCCCTTCAAGGCGGAGCCGCTGCGCGATGTGATGGCGCCCGCCAAATTTCGCCACCCGCTGGCAAACCGGGAATCGCGGCTGCGCGATGCGCTGGTTGCCTACGAGTTCAGGCGCGCCCGCCGCCGAACCATCGGTTTCCAAGTGGGCGCGGAAGGCCTCGTGGTGAGTGCGCCCAAGTGGGTGCCGCTGCACGAGGTGGAAGCCGCACTGCAGGAAAAGGCCGTTTGGGTGCTGAAAAAACTTGAAGAAACGCGCGTGCGCAAGGCGCAACTTGACGCCAACCGCATCGAGTGGCGGGATGGCACCAACCTGCCTTTTTTGGGCGAGCAGGTGATTGTGGTGCTGGACCCGCGCCATGCCTTTGGCGAGGTGGGTGCCGTGCTGCAGACCGACGAAGCGGCGCCAAACCTCACCTTGGCGGGTGTGCCCCGCCTGACGTTGCACGTCGCCTTGCCCCACAGCGCCACGCCAGCACAAATCCGCGACGCGGTGCAGGCCTGGTTGATGCGGCAGGCCAAACGGGTGTTCACCGAGCGCCTGAACCACTACGCGCCGCTGCTGAAGGTTGAATGGCGAAAACTCTCGCTCAGCAGCGCGGGCACCCGCTGGGGCAGCGCAAGCGCCGACGGTTCGATCCGTTTGAACTGGCGTTTGATCCACTTCAACCTGTCAGTAGTGGATTACGTGGTGGCCCACGAGTTAAGCCACCTGCGGGTGATGGACCACAGCCCGCGTTTTTGGGATACGGTGGCCAGCGTGGTGCCCGATTACGCCTTGTTGCGCCACCAGCTTAAAGACGACGCCCTACCCAGGTGGAGTTGAAGGGCCCCCACGCTCCACCGTTTCACGGGTCGCTGCCCCGCGCAGCAATCCTGCGCTGCGTTTGGGGTGGGGCGCATTTTTCCTAGGGACGGCCCGGCGGAAAAACCGGCACCACGAGCATCACCGCGCCGCGCAGCGCGCGCGGCAATCAAGCCCGCGTAAACCGGAACACACCAGCTGCGTCGCGGTGGCGCTGGAGTTTTCCGTCAAACCACAACTTGTGCAAATGCGCGACGGCTTCGCCCATGGCAAAAGTCATCTGGTGCACATCCAGCGCGCGTTTGAACATCACCGGAACCACGTCCATGCCGCTGGCGGCCTGTTTGCCGCAAAGCTCAACCACCTCGGCCAGACGCGCCTGATGATGATTGTGCAATTGTTCGATGCGCCGGTGCAGGCCGGTGAAGGGTTTGCCATGGGCGGGCAGGGTCAGGGTGTCAACGTGCAGGGGTTTGAATTTGTCGATGGATTCGAGAAACTGCGCCAGCGGGTTCGCTTCGGGCTCGTTTTCATGCACGCTCACATTGGTGGAAATGCGTGGCAGCATCATGTCGCCGCCAATCAGCACTTTGAGTTCTGCGCAATACAGGGCAATGTGTTCGGGCGCGTGGCCATATCCGCTGATACAGCCCCAGTCACGCCCGCCAATGTGCAGGGTGTCGCCGTCTTGCATGCGCTTGAAGGTTCGCGGGAAGCTGGGCACGAGGTTGAGGAAATAATTGGTGCGCGCCCTGATTTGCGCCAGGTCTTCGACGCTGGTCATGCCGTGCGCGGCAAAAAAATCCGCCGCGAACTCGCCGCCGCCAAAGGCCATGGGCATCACCGACGCCAGCCTGGCGACACCAAAATCGGTCGCGCTGATCCACAGGCGGCAGGGGCGAGCCGGCGTGCTCCAGCGCTCGCACAACCAGCCGGCCAGGCCAATGTGGTCCGGGTGCATGTGGGTGCAGACCACCCGCAGGACCGGCAATCCTTCGAGCTCATGGTCAAAAATCTGCTGCCACTGCGAGCGGGACTCCTCGCGTGAAATGCAGGTGTCTACCACGGTCCAGCCTTGTCGGCCGTCCAGTTCATCGCGCAAGAGCCACAGGTTGATGTGGTTCAGTGCGAAGGGCAGGCCCATGCGAATCCATTTGATGCCCTCGGCCACGGGCAGCGTGGCGCCCAGTTCGGGGAGGCTTTCACCCAGAGGGTAGTGGAGCTCTTGTTCGAGTTCGTTCATGGGCGCGTTTTTTGGCTGATAATCCGGTTTGAATTGACGTTTACGTAAACGTCAATTGGTTCACCCATTGTAGGGGCGGCGGCTGCAAGGCGCTGTCTCCCCGGCACAGCCTGGCCATTGCGCAGACCTAACGAAGACATGAGCACCGCAACCTTCACCATCGGCGACCTGGCACGTGAATTCGACCTCACGACCCGGGCGATCCGCTTTTACGAGGATATGGGCCTGCTCGAGCCGACCCGCTCGGGCCCGGGTGGCCGCAACCGCGTTTACAGCGGGCGTGACCGAACGCGCCTGAAGCTCACTTTGCGCGCCAAACGCCTGGGTTTGTCGCTCACCGAAGCCAAAGACATCATTGACCTGTACGACAGCCCGCGCGACACCGGCGCCCAGCTTAAAAAATTCCTTGCTGTACTGGCTGCGCACCGGCAGCAAATCGAGGAACAATTGGCAGAATTGCAAGCCAACCTTGACGAAGTGAAAACCCACGAAAAAGAAGCCCGCGCACTGCTGGAAACGATTGCCAAAGCGGTCAAACCGGGCGCGTCGGCCAAAGAACCCGCTGCAAAAAGGAAAACTCCATGAATTTGCCAGGCCTTGACTTCCAGCTCGGTGACGACATCAACGCCCTCCGTGATGCGGTGCGCGATTTTGCCCAACGTGAAATTGCGCCGCGCGCCGCCGAAATCGACAGGACCGACAAATTCCCGGCAGGCATGTGGCGCAAACTGGGTGACCTGGGTGTGTTGGGCATCACCGTTGGCGAAGAATATGGTGGCGCCAACATGGGGTACCTCGCCCACATGATCGCCATGGAGGAGTTGTCCCGCGCCAGCGCTGCCGTGGCTTTGAGTTATGGCGCACACAGCAACCTGTGTGTCAACCAGATCAAGCGCAACGGCAGCGACGAGCAGCGGCGCAAATACCTGCCGAAACTCATCAGTGGCGAACACGTGGGTGCGCTCGCCATGAGCGAGACGGGCGCGGGCTCGGATGTGATCAGCATGAAACTCCGGGCCGAAGACAAAGGCGGGTATTTTCTGCTCAACGGCAGCAAGATGTGGATCACCAACGGGCCCGATGCCGATACCCTGGTGGTCTACGCCAAGAGCGAGCCAGAGCTTGGGGCGCGCGGCGTGACCGCCTTCCTGATTGAAAAAGACATGAAGGGTTTCAGCGTGGCCCAGAAACTCGACAAGATGGGCATGCGGGGCAGCCAGACCGGCGAGCTGCTGTTCAACAACGTGGAAGTTCCAGCCCAAAACGTGTTGGGGGGCCTCAACAACGGCGCCAAGGTGCTGATGAGCGGGCTCGATTACGAACGCGCGGTGCTCACCGGTGGGCCGCTGGGGATCATGCAGTCGGTCATGGACAACGTGGTGCCCTACATTCACGAACGCAAGCAGTTTGGCCAGAGCATCGGCGAATTCCAGCTGATCCAGGGCAAGGTGGCCGACATGTACACGGTGCTGCAGGCGGGCCGCTCCTTCGCCTATACGGTGGCCAAAAACCTGGACCTTCTGGGCACTGACCATGTGCGCCAGGTGCGCAAGGACTGCGCCTCTGTCATCCTCTGGTGCGCGGAAAAAGCCACCTGGATGGCGGGTGAAGGCATCCAGATTTTCGGCGGCAATGGCTACATCAACGACTACCCGCTGGGCCGCATGTGGCGCGACGCGAAGCTGTATGAAATTGGCGCTGGCACCAGTGAAATCCGCCGCATGTTGATCGGGCGCGAGTTGTTTGCCGAGACGATGTGAACGCAGGCAACATCCTTCTGCACATTTGATCCAGGTCCTGCATGAACAACGACATCGAACAGCTGTTTGAACACAACCGCCAGTGGGCGGCGCAAACCGAGGCCCGCGAGCCGGGTTTTTTCACGCGGCTGGCTCAACAACAAAACCCGAAATACATGTGGATCGGCTGTGCCGACAGCCGGGTGCCGGCCAACCAGATCACGGGGCTCGACCCTGGTGAGGTCTTTGTGCACCGCAATGTCGCCAATCTGGTGGTTCACAGTGATTTGAATGCCTTGTCAACCATCCAGTTCGCGGTCGAGCACCTGAAGGTCAAACACATCATCGTGGTGGGCCACTATGGGTGCGCTGGCGTGCGCGCGGCCTTGAGCGGCATCCGCGTCGGCCTCGCGGACAACTGGCTGCGCCACGTTCAAGATGTGCGCATGCGCCACCGCAAGCGGCTGGACCATTTGCCAGTAGACCAACAGGAAAACATCCTGTGTGAGATGAACGTGATCGAGCAGGTGGGCAACGTCGCCTTGTCCACGGTGCTACAGGATGCGTGGGCGCGCGGGCAGGCGGTGTCTGTGCACGGCTGGGTGTATGCGGTGAGTGACGGCCTGCTCAAAGACCTGAAGTGCAGCATTGGAAGTACCAAGGACGCCATGCCGGTATTCCAGACCGCCATCAAGCAGTACCCGCGCGGCAACCCGGTGGCGCCGTGAGCAGCATGTTCCCCCAGCGGCTGGACTCCAGCCTGGCCTACGACATCGCCAAGGCGATGATGGACGGCTTCAACCGGCATTACCGGCTGTTTCGCTCCGAATCGGCCCGTGCCAAACACCGTTTTGAAGTCGCCGACTGGCACGGCCAGCAACGCGCGCAGCGTGAGCGCATCGAGTTTTATGATCTGCGGGTCAAGGAGTGTTCAACGCGGCTGGAGCGTGAATTCAAGGCCGAAAGCCAGCCGATGGACATCTGGCAGCAGGTCAAGCTGCACTACATCGGCCTTCTGGTGAACCACCACCAGCCCGAGCTGGCGGAGACCTTTTTCAACTCCGTCACCACCAAAATCCTGCACCGCACGCACTTTCACAACGATTTCATTTTTGTGCGGCCCGCAGTCAGTACCGAATACATCGAAAACGGCGAGCAGGAGGCCCGCCCAACCTACCGCGCGTATTACCCCACGCGCGAGAGCATGCAAGGCGTGCTGGTGCAGATGGTGCAAGATTTTGAATTGCGCCTTGAGTTTGAAGACCTGGCGCGCGACGCCGGTTTTGTCGTGGCGGCCATGGGTGAACGGCTGCAAAACGCGACCGTGCGCGCCAACTTCCAGATCCAGGTATTAACGAGCCTGTTTTACCGGAACAAAGGCGCCTATCTGGTGGGCAAACTCATCAATGGGTTCAACGAATTTCCCTTCGCCCTGCCGATCCTGCACCGGGCGGGAGACGGCGAACGTGTCGACGAAGGCGATACCAGCAAACTGGTCATCGACGCCGCGCTGTTTGGGGAGGACGACCTGTTGATCCTGTTCAGCTTCGCCCGTGCTTATTTCATGGTCGACATGGAAATTCCGTCGGCCTACGTGCAGTTCCTGCGCAGCATGATGCCGCGCAAACCGCGCAATGAAATTTACAACGCGCTGGGCCTGGCCAAGCAGGGCAAGACCCTGTTTTACCGCGACTTCTTGCACCACCTGCGCCATTCGAGCGACAAATTCCGCATCGCGCCGGGCATCAAGGGGATGGTGATGCTGGTGTTTGATTTGCCGTCGTTCCCGTATGTGTTCAAGGTCATCAAGGACTTCTACCCGCCGCAGAAAGACACCACGCGCGAGCAGATCAAGGGTAAATATTTGCTGGTGAAACAACACGACCGCGTGGGCCGCATGGCCGACACGCTCGAATACAGCGAAGTCGCCTTTCCGCTGGACCGTTTTGAAGACGAACTGATCGATGAAATCAAGGCCTTTGCACCCAGCCAGCTCGAAGTGAGCGACCGCGACGCCGATGGACGCGTGGAAGTGATCATTAAACATGTGTACATCGAGCGGCGCATGATCCCGCTCAACATCTACCTGCAAGAGGCCTTTGACGCTGGCG
>JANMMR010000073.1:0-2873 GCA_031373455.1 Rhodoferax sp. | reverse complement strand
AACTGAAGGATGTCACGACCGACTTTTTTAAAGAAGCCCGCTTTACTTTTTTGACCCAGGTTGCCTATCTCAAGCAGCGTTTTCAGCACTGCGGGCGTGGCAAAGCTGCCATAGAACGGATCGGTCTCCAGGCTCAGCGTGTCTTGCAGCGTCTTGATGACATGGCCCATCGTGTCCAGGCCCACCACGTCAGCGGTGCGGAAGGTACCCGAGCTGGCGCGGCCCAATTTTTTGCCAGTGAGATCGTCCACCACGTCAAATGTCAGACCAAAGTTTTCGACTTCTTTCATCGTGGCCAGCATGCCCGCAATACCGACGCGGTTGGCGATGAAGTTGGGTGAGTCCTTCGCGCGCACCACGCCTTTGCCCAGCACGCTGGTAACAAAAGTTTCCAGGTCGTCAAGAATCTGCGGTTGCGTGGTGGGCGTGTTGATCAGCTCCACCAAAGCCATGTAGCGCGGTGGGTTGAAGAAGTGAATACCACAGAAACGCGGCTTGATGCCTTGTGGCAGGGCTTCGCTCAAAGTGGTGATCGACAGGCCCGAGGTGTTGCTGGCGACGATAGCGCTTTCGCCGATGAACGGCGCAATCTTGTGGTACAGATCGGTCTTCCAGTCCATGCGCTCGGCAATGGCTTCGATGATCAGGTCGCAGCCTTTGAGCAGATCCATGTGCTCTTCGTAATTGGCATGCTGAATGAGGGATGCGTCATCCGTCATGCCCAGGGGCGAGGGTTTGAGCTTTTTCAAGCCCTCCACTGCTTTCACGATGATGGCATTTTTGCCACCGGGCAACAGCGGTGCGCCTTCCTTTTGGGTGTAGGGCAGATCAAACAAGATAACGGGAACCTTGACGTTGACCAAATGCGCAGCAATCTGCGCACCCATCACGCCTGCGCCGAGCACGGCGACCTTTTTTACATTGAAACGAGACATTGATCTTCCTGAAATTATGGGACGCGAACCCAGGTTTGGGTTCTCCCGAACGGGCCGATGGAGCCACGCACTTCGAGTTTTTTTCCACCTTCGACGGGAGTAAGGCGAAGTGTGTAGTTCCTGCCGTTCTCGGGATCTAGAATTTTGCCGCCTTCCCACACTTCTTTGCCTTCGGTTTTTTTGGCGCCCCGGATGATTTCCATCCCCAGCTTGGGTTTGCCTTTGCGATCATCGGTACACAGATCGCAATTGGGGTCACCACCCGTTTCCAGGGCCTTCTCGACGACGCCACTGAGCACATCTGCCTGGGCGGCAATGCGGATTTCGGCTTTGGCCTGGCCAGTTTTGTCGTCGATGCTGCGCCACAGACCCACAGGTGTCATCTGTGCGCTGGCGATACCACCCATCGTGGCCAAAACAATTGCTGCGGTTGATTTGTACATGGGGTCTCCTAAACCGAGTCGTGAGAAAGAGCGCGTCAGGCGAACACCGCTTCGGTGTCCATCAATACCTTAGCACTAACCCGCGCGGTTTTGAGCAGCGAAGCGGTTTCTGGCATCAGTTTTGCAAAGTAGAAACGCGCCGTTTGCAGCTTGGCAAGGTAGAACGGATCCTGCGGCCTTTTCTCCGATTCCGCCGCAGCAATCTCACGCAGCGCCACCTGCGCCATGCGCGCCCAAAAGTAGCCAAACACCAAGTGTCCCGCCACCCGCAGATAGTCCACAGCGGCAGCGCCTACTTCGTCTGCGTTCTGGAAGCCCTTGAAGCCCAGCTCGGTGGTGAGCTTGGTCACCTGCTCGCCCAAAATGGCAATGGGCGTGATGAATTCGGCCATCTTCTCGTTCACGCCTTCTTCCTCCACCAGCGCACCGATCAACTTGCCAAATTTCTTTAGTGTTGCGCCGTTGTTGCCCAGCACTTTGCGGCCCAGGAGGTCCAGCGATTGGATGGTGTTGGTACCTTCGTAAATCATGTTGATGCGGGCATCGCGCACATACTGCTCCATGCCCCACTCTTTGATGTAGCCATGCCCACCAAAGACCTGCTGGCACATCGAGGTGGCGGTCCAGCCGTTGTCGGTGATGAAGGCTTTGACGATGGGTGTCAACAATGAAAGCATCTCGCCGCTGTCTTTACGCACTTTCTCATCGGGGTGGTTATGCTCTTTTTCCAGGAGCATCGCGCAATACACGGCTAGCGCGCGGCCGCCTTCCGCATAGGCGCGGGCGGTGAGCAGCATCTTGCGCACGTCGGGGTGCACGATGATGGGGTCGGCGGCCTTCTCAGGCGCCTTGGGGCCTGACAGCGCCCGCATCTGCAGGCGGTCCTTGGCATAGGCCACGGCGTTCTGGTAGGCCACCTCGGTCAGGCCCAGGCTCTGGTTGCCCACGCCCAGGCGGGCCGCGTTCATCATCACGAACATCGCCGCCAGGCCCTTGTTGGGCTGGCCTACCAGGGTGCCGACGGCGCCGTCCAGCACCATCTGGCAGGTGGCATTGCCATGGATGCCCATCTTGTGCTCCAGGCCACCGCAGTAGATGCCGTTGCGCTGGCCCGGCTTGCCGTCGGCGTCGGGCAAGAACTTGGGCACCACAAACAAGGAGATGCCCTTGCTGCCGGCCGGTGCGTCCGGCAGGCGGGCCAGCACCAGGTGGATGATGTTCTCGGCCAGGTCGTGTTCACCCGCGCTGATGAAGATCTTCTGGCCGGTGATGCGGTAGCTGCCATCAGCGGACCCGTCAAGGATGGGCTCAGCCTTGCTGCGCAGCAGGCCCAGGTCGGTGCCGCAATGCGGCTCGGTCAGGCACATGGTGCCGGTCCACTCGCCGCTGGTCAGCTTGGGCAGGTAAAGCGCCTTCTGCGCGTCCGAGCCATGCTTGTGCAGGGCCACGTAGGCACCATGCGACAGGCCGGGGTACATGGCCCAGGCCTGGTTGG
>JANMMR010000058.1:0-1883 GCA_031373455.1 Rhodoferax sp. | reverse complement strand
TGTTTCCGGTGCTGGCGCGGGGGATTTGAGTCCGTAGGGCGCTGAAGCCCACGCAGGGTCGAGGGGGCATTGAGCGCTTTAATCGCGGCCTGCTCCTGTTTGCAGTCTTTTGCTCCAATATCCAGGTTTGCGATGCAAGTGGGCCGCCGCGATAACGATCACGTCTTACGCCTTCGAGGGCGTAAACGACACCATACGGGAACCGTTTCAATCGGCAACGCCGGGTGTTGGCGCTCAAGGGGTGCCATGCATCGGGAAATTTTTGAATCAGGCCAAACGCATGAACCACCTCAGTCAAAAAACGCTCGCCCACCCCGTTTGCCTGTGACTCATACCACTCGTATGCCTCGTCGAGTTCACTTTGCGCCTGAGGCAACAAACGGAAGTTCATGCCAATTTGTACTTGGCCAAAACCTCAGATAGCGGAATCGACTTGATCTGTCCCGATTTGTAAGCCGCAAGACGGCTCTCCGCTTCCGAGGCCCAGAGGGCATCGACTGCGGTGTCCGGTGTATCCAGCCCGTGCAGAATGTCTTCGACCAACGCAATGCGGTCCAGAGCAGGCAGTTGCGCAATTTGCTTTTGAAGTACTTGAGTGCTTGTCATACTGGCTCCTTGAGTGGAAGTAACTTTACTATGCACAGGTTGATTTCGCAGATTTGCGCACTTTGCTGGGTCAGGGCCCGGGACAGAAGCCTGCAGCCAGTGTCGCGCCCCGGAAAGGCTAATTAGCGCTGTCGGGCGCTAAAGCCCACGCGGCTGCCTGCGTGTCACCCGGCGCGTGCAGCGCCTGTTCGTCTCGCTGGCGCACAGCGCGCGCCTCCTTCTTTACCTCCGGCAGCCGCGTGGGCTTCAGCGCCAGGAAATGTTGCCGACGGTGCGACCACTGCGGCACCACCAGCAAGTTCAAAGCCGCGCCAGCGCCTGCACATGGCTGCGCAAGGCAGAGGCCATGGCCTTCACTTCATCCAGACTATGCCGTACTGGCTCATTCTCGATAAATTTTGAAAGGGCCTTGGGTTCCAGCACCCACAGGCCCTCGGCCGAACTGTCAAAGGCCTCCACAAACCAGCCGGGGAAAACCACAACCGGCCACACGTAGGGATCAAACTGACTTTCTCGCAAAAAGTTGCCAAGCCATCGCGCCTGGGCTTTGGCTTGTATCAGTGGATTGCGGCCAAAACGGTGGCCATTGGCAAAAACCTCGCCCTTTGCTACCGTTACTTTGCATTCACCCCGCAATGGTTTGGAATGCGTTTTGGTTTCGATGGTGAACACACCCTGCGGGCCGATCACCACGTGATCCACATTGGCATCGCCATTGGGAACGTCGTGAAACACGACAAAATCTTTTTGGCGGAGCCATTCCAAATATTCGGCTACGGCCCGTTCGCCATCACGGCCCAATTTGAGCTGCGCCAGCCGCGAGCGAGACCGCACTATTCTGATGATCGCGTACAAGACCGCCAAGGCCGCAACGAGCGAATAAATTAAGGGGTTGGGCTTCGTCTGGTTGAAATATCGAAACCATTCCAAACCTGCCATGATGAGCAACATCACCGCAAGCATCGCAGGTGCAAAGACGTGGTCATACGCTTCGTCGTTCAATTGTTCTGTCAGCGACTGCCCAGCCGAGCGCAAAGGCAAATTGCGCTGCAACGGTGACCGTCTGCTTTTTGAACTCATGCGGATTGGGCCTTTCGCTTCCCCTTTAACGCAACTGCCCAAGCCAGCTTGCCAATTCGGCCACTGCCGCCTGCGTCGCCGCTGACAAGGCGCGCACGCCGCCCGGCGCGTCGGCCGAGGGTGCGGGGCGCTGCACGGTGATCGAGCGTTGGCCGAGCAGGCGCTCCCCTTGCGCAGAAGGCTGGCTCACGCTGGCG
>JANMMR010000653.1:0-2830 GCA_031373455.1 Rhodoferax sp. | reverse complement strand
GCCTCGGGGCCTTCCCAGCCCAGTACCTTGACCCATTTGCCTTCTTCGAGGTCTTTGTAGTGCTCAAAGAAGTGTGAAATGGTCTTGAGACGCAGCGGGTTCATGTCCTGCGGTTTTTGCCACTGGGTATAGAGCGAACATTTCTTGTCCACCGGCACGGCCAGCAATTTGCCGTCTTCACCGGCTTCGTCTTCCATTTTCAGGATGCCGATGGCGCGGCAGGTCACCACCACGCCGGGGATGAGCGGCACGGGCGTGATCACCAGCACATCGACCGGATCGCCGTCACCACTCAAGGTTTTGGGCACATAGCCGTAGTTGGTCGGGTAATGCATCGAGGTGCTCATGAAGCGGTCGACAAAGATCGCGCCACTTTCCTTGTCCACCTCGTACTTCACCGGGTCGGCGTTCATCGGGATTTCGATGATCACGTTGAACTCATGGGGCGCGTTTTTACCGGGATGGACTTTGTCAAGGGACATGTTTTTTCTCGTTGATGCAGAGGACTGGAGCGCCCTAGGACTAACCCTTATTTTAAGGGCCGGAAATCGGGCTCCTTCCGGGATTGTCGTATTTTCAAGGTACAGTCCGCGCGTTGGCCAATCGCCCCTGTCGGTCCCGCACCGGCAAATCCCTCCCGGATGGGCGCGAGGAAGCAACGCAACGAGGGACGACCACCGGTTTGCGTTGTCCCTTCCTTCGCGTAACTCAAGTTGAGGAGATACACATGATTGGCAACTCGGCGCTCATACTGGCGCTTGTCTGCGGGTTCATAGCCGTGATTTACGGCTTTTGGGCACGCAGCTGGATTCTTTCCCAAGACGCCGGCAACGCGCGCATGCAGGAAATTGCAGCCGCCATCCAGACTGGCGCGGCCGCCTACCTGGCCCGCCAGTACAAAACCATCGCCTTTGTGGGTGTGGTGTTGGCCATCCTGATCGGCCTCTTTCTGGACGGCATGTCGGCCATTGGTTTTGTCGTGGGCGCGGTGCTTTCGGGTGCTTGCGGCTTCATTGGCATGAACATTTCCGTGCGCGCCAACGTGCGCACGGCGCAGGCCGCGACCAAGGGCATTGGCCCGGCACTTGACGTCGCCTTCCGCGGCGGCGCCATCACCGGCATGCTGGTGGTGGGCCTGGGCCTGCTGGGCGTCACCGCTTTCTACTGGTTCCTGGTCGGCAACGGCAACCTCACGCCCGACAAAAACCTCGCCAAGCTCTTGAACCCGCTGATTGGTTTTGCCTTCGGCTCGTCCCTCATTTCCATCTTCGCCCGCCTGGGCGGTGGCATTTTCACCAAGGGTGCTGACGTCGGCGCCGACCTGGTGGGCAAAGTCGAAGCCGGCATTCCGGAAGACGACCCGCGCAATCCGGCCGTGATTGCCGACAACGTCGGTGACAACGTTGGCGACTGCGCCGGCATGGCCGCTGACCTGTTTGAGACCTACGCGGTTACCTTGATCGCCACCATGGTGCTGGGCGCGCTGCTGCTCACCAGCTCCGGCACAGCCGCTGTGGTGTACCCGCTGGCATTGGGCGCTGTGTCGATCATTGCTTCCATCATCGGCTGCTTCTTCGTAAAGGCTTCTCCGGGCATGAAAAACGTGATGCCGGCCCTGTACAAGGGCCTGGCTGTGGCCGGTGGTTTGTCGCTGATCGCCTTTTATTTCGTCACCACCTGGCTGATGCCCGACAACGCCATCAAGGCCACTGGCACACAAATGGCACTGTTTGGCACCTGTGCCGTAGGTTTGGTTTTGACCGGCGCGCTGGTCTGGATCACCGAGTATTACACCGGCACGCAATACGCGCCGGTGAAACACATCGCCCAAGCCTCCACCACCGGGCACGGCACCAACATCATCGCGGGCCTGGGTGTTTCCATGCGCTCCACCGCCTGGCCGGTGATTTTTGTCTGTATCGCCATCTGGCTGGCTTACAGCCTGGCGGGCCTGTACGGCATTGCCATCGCCGCGACCTCCATGCTCTCCATGGCCGGTATCGTGGTGGCACTGGACGCTTATGGCCCGATCACCGACAACGCCGGCGGCATTGCCGAAATGGCCGAGTTGCCCGCCAGCGTGCGCGACATCACCGACCCGCTCGATGCTGTTGGCAACACCACCAAGGCCGTCACCAAGGGTTACGCCATCGGCTCCGCCGGTCTGGCTGCCCTCGTGCTGTTTGCCGACTACACGCACAAGCTCGACGCGTATGGCAAAGCCATCACCTTTGATTTGTCGAACCCGATGGTCATCATCGGCCTCTTCATCGGCGGCTTGATTCCCTACCTCTTTGGCGCGATGGCGATGGAGGCCGTGGGCCGCGCCGCCGGCTCGGTGGTGGTTGAGGTGCGCCGCCAGTTTGCCGATGGCGCCATCATGGCCGGCAAACGCAAGCCTGACTACAGCGCTGCGGTGGACATGTTGACCACGGCCGCGATCAAGGAAATGATGATCCCCTCGCTGCTGCCGGTCGTCGTGCCGATTCTGGTCGGCCTGCTGCTCGGGCCGGCGGCCCTGGGCGGCCTTTTGATGGGCACCATCGTTACCGGCCTGTTTGTCGCCATTTCCATGTGCACCGGCGGCGGCGCCTGGGACAATGCCAAGAAGTACATTGAAGACGGCAACCATGGCGGCAAAGGTTCTGAAACCCACAAAGCCGCCGTGACCGGCGACACCGTCGGCGATCCGTACAAAGACACCGCCGGCCCGGCCGTCAACCCGCTGATCAAGATCATCAACATCGTGGCGCTCTTGATCGTGCCCTTGATGATGCAGATCCACGGCGACAAAGCCGTGAAGGCCACCTCTGGCAGCGGTGAAGTCGTG
>JANMMR010000648.1:0-5101 GCA_031373455.1 Rhodoferax sp. | reverse complement strand
TGCCAAAGCGTTTGGGCAGGCCGCGCCATTTGCAGCCGTGTTCTGTCACATACAGGATGGCGTTGAGCACATCTCGGTTGCTCAGGCTGACGTTGCCACGCTGTACTGGCAGCGCATCCTTGATTTGCTCGTATTGCCGTTTGTTGAGTTCCATTCTTGGAATGTCGCATCAAACCGTGCAATTGGCTATTAGTGTTAACATGCCCTAATTAACACCCAGGTTAATTATTCGCGATTTTTTCTAACCATGCAGGCTAGGTTGACTCAGCCCATGCGCGTCAGCACCACATACCACGCGGCAATGGCCACGCCTTCGTCTTCCCGCAGCGGCGCCCGCACCATGTCATCGACCCGCCAGGCACTTTGCCCCACGACGCGGCGAACGTAGGCTTGCGAATGCGCATAACGCAGGCTGGGCAAGAGGCGCATGTCGGCAGAGTCCCCCTCCAGCGCTTCGACCGTGAAACAAAACCGGCCGCCAGCGGCCAACGCGCTGTGTGCAGCGCTGAACAGCGGCTCAAGCGCGCCGACGTAGTTGAAAACATCGGCAGCGATGATCAAGTCATAAGCGCCTGCGGGCACGGCCTGCAAATGCGCCACCGCGTCGGCGTGAAAGAGCTGGTCATACAACTTCGACTCGCGCGCTTTCTCCACCATGGCGCGCGAGAGGTCCAGGCCATCGAGCCGCGCCGCGTGCCAGCGCAAGAGCGCGCCGCACAGCCCGGTGCCGCAGCCCAGGTCGAGCACGTGCCGCAACGGACCAGCGTTCAAACCCAGCAGTTGCCGCACGAGGTATTCATGGCCCTGGTAACGAAGCGCTTGCACCAGGTGGCCAGAGAATTCGCCGGCATAACTGTCAAACAACTTTTCAACGT
Organism: Rhodoferax sp.; assembly: GCA_031373455.1. Classification (GTDB taxonomy): domain Bacteria; phylum Pseudomonadota; class Gammaproteobacteria; order Burkholderiales; family Burkholderiaceae_C; genus JANYCG01. Next base: position 4,226 of record JANMMR010000648.1, on the reverse strand, counting down.
ATCCACGTGGCGAAAAGGCCGGCGTGTTTTGGCCCGCAGCGCGTAGCGAGGCCAGGTAGAAGGCATTCAATTCCGCGTCGGCACCGTTTTCAATCGCTTTCTCGAAGCTGGCAGCCGCCTCCTCCCGGCGTTGCATGTCGCGCAGCAACATGCCGCGGTTGCTCCACGCCGCACCGTTGCGGGCGTCGAGTGCCAGCGCCTGCTCGAGCGAAGCCAGCGCCTCGGGCAGCCGCTGCTGCTCCTGCTGCAGCTGCGCGCATTGCAGCCACACCCCCACGTTGGAGACATCGAGCGCCGCCGCGCGCTCCAGCAGCACCAGCGCCTCGGCGTTTTTGCCCAACGCCAATCGCACCGTGCCCAGGTTGATCAAGGTCGACGGGCGATCGGGCACGAGGGCGAGAGCGGCTTCAAAACTGGCTTCTGCGTCACGCAGCGCTCCGGCCTGAAGCTCGGCCAGGCCTTGCAGAAAATGCTGTTTGGCCCGTTCAAAACTCATGGCGCACCGGTGTCTCCACCCGCTCCCTGCAACGCGGCCACCAGAATCAGCGAGGCCTCGAGCGTGAATTCGTTGCGTTGCAGGCGGTCCACCAGCTCAGACATGCCAAGCAATTGAAACTGCGCCACCTCGCCGTCCTGGTTCACCGGTACCACGCCCTGCGGCACAACGCCCTCAAACCAGTCGATCACTTCGACCATGTAGCCAATCCCCGTGGTCGCCAGAGCAGTCGACGAAGACGTTGTGGACTTTGCAGCTGGTGCGTCGTCATCCGTCGGTCGCGAGATGCTCACGCGGCCGCGCTGAGTCAGCTCTTGCAATTGGTCCAGCCGCAAGCCGGCCTCTTCCTGCGTTTCTCTTGCCAACGCGGCGTGCAGGCTGTCGTTCACCGAAATCATGCCGCCCATCAGGGTGTCCCACATGCCCGGGTCGTTGGCTTTGTTCAGCGCGCGCTGTTGCACCCACAGGCCGCCCGCGGCCGTGCGGCCGACCAGGTGCACCGCGCGCGTGGCGATGCCCAACGGCCGCACCGCCCCGCGCTCGATGCTGCCCAGGCAATCACCCCCCGCGTTGTAAACGCCCAGCTGCTCGCCGCGCCAGTAGTGTGCCACGTGGCCAATGCGCTGGTGACGCATCTGTTGGGCGATCTGGTTGAGGGTTTCCGTAACCGGGCCGTTGACTTGCCAGGCGCCGTCACCCAAACCGGTTGGCGAGACGAGTTGCCCGAGCGCGCTGCAGACCGCCGGCAACACCGAACCGATCTCGTGCCCCTGCGCCCACAGCGGCACCCGCGGCGCGAGCGGCGCCTTCCGGGCACGCTGCTTCAGGCCTGCGAGCCAATGCGGGTCGAACATCCGCGCGAAACCTGAAGCCCGAAGCTGGAAAAAATCTACAAGGTGATGATGGTGCAACCCGTGGTCTTGCGGGCCTCCAGATCGCGGTGCGCCTGCTGCACGTCGGCCAGCGCATACCGCTGGTCAATGCGGATCTTCACCGCGCCGCTTTGCACCACAGCGCACAGGTCGTCCATCATCGCCTGGTTCACCTCGCGCGTGGCGATGTGCGTGAAGAGCGTTTGGCGTGTCACGTACAAGGAGCCCTTGCCGCCCAACACGGCCGGAGCGAACGGCGCCACCGGGCCGGAAGCGTTGCCAAAACTCGCCATCAAGCCGAAGGGGCGCAGGCAGTCAAGCGACTTGTCCCAGGTGTCTTTGCCGACCGAGTCGTACACCACTTTCACACCCTTGCCACCGGTGATTTCTTTCACACGCGCGGCGAAGTCTTCCTTCGCGTAATTGATGACGTGGGCTGCGCCATGCTCCTTGGCCAGGGCGCATTTGGCGTCCGAGCCGGCCGTGCCGATGAGCTGGTAACCCAGGGCCTTGGCCCACTGGCAGGCGATCAAGCCCACACCACCCGCCGCTGCGTGGAACAGCACAAAATCGCCTGCTTGCAGGCCTTCGACCGGCAGCGTGCGCTTGAGCAAGTACTGCGCCGTCATGCCCTTGAGCATCATCGCGGCGCCGGTCTCGAACGAAATGGCACCCGGCAGCTTGCAGACGTTTTTGGCCGGCATCACCCGCACTTCGCTGTAGCTGCCGGGCGGGTTGGCGGCGTAGGCAGCGCGGTCGCCCACCTTCAGGTGCGCCACACCCTCGCCCACCGCCTCCACCACACCGGAGCCTTCCATGCCGAGTTTCAAAGGCATCGGCAAGGTGTACAGGCCGCTGCGCTGGTAGACGTCAATGAAATTCAGGCCGATGGCCTTGTGGCGGATTCGGATCTCGCCCGCGCCCGGCTCGCCGACGGTCACGTCGACAATTTTCATTTCTTCGGGTCCGCCGTTTTTCTCGATGACGACTGCTTTGCTCATGGTTTGATCCTGTGGGGTATTGGGTTGGCAATGGCTGCCGGGATGGCCGCAAATGGCCGCAAGAACGGCTTGTTAAAGTGTCGCACACATGAACCCCCGACGCCTGACCCTGGGCACCGCCACACTGCTCTTGATCCCACCCCTGATGTGGGCCGGCAATGCCGTCGTAGGCCGCATGGCAACCGGCCTGATCTCGCCCATCACGCTGAATTTCATGCGCTGGCTGGTGGCCTTTTTCATTCTGTTGCCGGTGGCCTGGCGGCTGCTGGCGCCCTCCAGCGTGCTGCGGCCCCTGCTGCTGGCAAACTGGCGGCGTTACGCGCTGATGGGCCTCCTGGGTGTGGGCCTGTACAACTGCTTTCAATACCTGGCGCTCAAGACCACCACACCACTCAACGTCACGCTGGTGGCGGCCAGTGCGCCCATCTTCATGCTGGTCATTGGAAAACTGTTTTTTGACCAGGCCATCACCATGCGGCAGGTGGCGGGCGCGGTTTTGTCGATCCTGGGCGTGTTGCTGGTCTTGAGCCGGGGCGAATGGGCGGTGCTGGCGCAGCTGCAGTGGTTTGTGGGCGACATCTATATCCTCATCGCCACGCTGGCCTGGTCCTGGTACAGCTGGATGTTGTCGCAGCCCAAAGACCCGCCCGCCATCCGCAACGACTGGGCCGTCTTCCTGATGGCGCAAATGCTGTTTGGCCTGCTGTGGTCCGGCCTCTTCAGCGCCGGCGAATGGACGCTGGGCGAAGGCCACTTCCAGTGGGGCTGGCCGCTGGCGCTCACATTGGCCTACGTATCGATCTGCCCGGCCATCATTGCCTACCGCTGCTACGGCCTGGGTGTGCAGCGCGTGGGGCCCACGCTGGCGGCTTTTTTCACCAACCTCACGCCGCTGATCGCAGCCGTGTTGTCGGCCGCCTTCCTGGGTGAGCTGCCCAAGCTCTACCACGCGCTGGCTTTTGTGCTGATCGTGGGCGGCATCTGGGTCAGCTCACGCCGGGGTTGACGGCGCTTTTGAACCGCAGTTTTGTGAAGCAGTTCAGCAGCGCCAGCGAACGCAACCGCCAGCCTATTCTGGGCGCGCTGCAGTGCCTGCTGCCGCCCCAAGGACGCGCGCTGGAGATCGCCAGCGGCACCGGCCAACACGTCGCCCACTTCGCGCAACACCTGCCCAGCTGGCACTGGCAACCCAGCGATGTGACCGGCGACGGGTTTGAATCCATCGCGGCGTGGTGCCAAGACGCGGGCGCGCACAACGCGGCACCGCCGGTGTTGCTGGACGTGATGGCCGCCGAGTGGCCATCCGCAACAGCACATCCCAACGCATATCCGCGTCCTTATTCACCGCCTTCTTTTGGCAAGGACTTCGACCTGATTTTCTGCGCCAACATGCTGCACATCTCGCCTTGGGAAACCTGTGCGGCGTTGATGCAAGGCGCGGCCCGGCATTTGACAGACACCGGCGCTTTGGTCACTTACGGCCCCTACCTGGAGCGCGAAGTGCCCACCGCGCCCGGCAACCTGGCCTTTGACGAAAACCTGCGCGCCCGCAACCCGCAATGGGGCATCCGCGCGCTGGGGGATGTGGTGGCACAGGCCCGGCTGGCCGGCTTGGAATTGAAAGAGCGCATCGAGATGCCGGCCAACAATTTGATGCTGGTTTTCAAGAATGTTAACTTCCATGTTAACAAAATACCTTTTTAACCGTCATCACCCGGTGGATTCCAGCCCCAAGTGCAACAAATTGGATTTTAGGCACGCATGACCGCAGCCCAATACTGCTGGAAGTTGAAGACCCCCTCTGGCAGGAAGAGCTCGGCGGGACACTTCCACCCCAATGACTTGCGCGGCCGCACA
>JANMMR010000628.1:0-6885 GCA_031373455.1 Rhodoferax sp. | reverse complement strand
GGTGCGGCGGCGGTCGTCACCGGTGTTTTTGCGCAACTCCAGGAATTCCTCGATATCCAGGTGCCAGGTCTCCAGGTACGTGCACACCGCGCCTTTGCGTTTGCCGCCCTGGTTGACGGCAACTGCCGTGTCGTTGACGACTTTCAGGAATGGCACGACGCCCTGTGATTCGCCATTGGTGCCCTTGATGTGGCTGCCCAGGGCTCGAACGCGCGTCCAGTCGTTGCCCAGGCCGCCTGCGAATTTGGACAACAGCGCGTTTTCCTTGATCGATTCGTAAATGCCGTCCAGGTCATCGGGAACCGTCGTGAGGTAGCAGCTGGAGAGTTGCGAGCGCAAGGTGCCGGCGTTGAACAGGGTTGGCGTGCTGGACATGAAGTCGAAGCTGGAGAGCACTTCATAGAACTCGATGGCGCGCGCTTCGCGGTCAATCTCCTTGAGCGCCAGACCCATGGCGACCCGCATGAAAAAGGCCTGGGGCATCTCGATGCGGGTTTTGCCCACATGCAGGAAGTAGCGGTCGTACAGGGTCTGCAAGCCCAGGTAGTCAAACTGCATGTCGCGGTCCGACTTGAGGGCGCCACCCAGGCGCTTCAAATCAAACTGGAGCAGGCTCTCGTCGAGCAGGTCATTCTCGACACCTTTCTTGATGAAGCCCGGGAAATAGTCCACGTAGGCTTGGGCCATGTCGCCTGGCGCCAGGTCCTGGGCCAGCACTTCCTTGGCGATGGTGTGAAACAGCAAACGCGCGGCAGCGTAGGTGTAGTCCGGGTCTTTTTCGATCAAGGTACGTGCTGCCAGCACCGATGCCTTGTACACCTCGTCCATGGGCACACCGTCATAGAGGTTGCGCATGGTTTCGCTCAGAATCGGAGCCGGGCTGATATCGGAGCCCAGGCCGGTACAGGCGGATTCAATCAGGGCCTTCAGGCGCTCCTGATCCAGCACAACGCGCAAACCACCTTCTGTGACATGCAATTCGGGCGCCATCGGTGACTGCGCGGACACGTGTTTCACGCGTTCCTGGGTGCGTTTTTCACGGTACAGAACGTAGGCGCGCGCAATCTCGTGGTGGCCGCCGCGCATCAGGCCGAGTTCGACCTGATCCTGCACATCCTCAATGTGGAAGGTTCCGCCACCAGGGCGCGATCGCACCAGTGCGCGAATCACGGCCTGGGTCAAGCCATCGACGGTTTCCCGAACACTTGCCGATGCCGCACCCTGGGTGCCATGCACCGCGAGAAAGGCCTTCATCATGGCCACGGCGATTTTGTTCGGTTCAAACGGCACAACACCGCCGTTGCGGCGAATGATCTGGTAATGCGCCAGCGTGCTCAGGGCTGCTGCCATTGCGGTGGGAGCTGCGTCGACCCCCGTGCGCGCCTTGACGCTGCCTGCGGGTTGTGAGGTTGTTTCTGAAGCGATTTGCATGATTCCTCTTATTTGCCGTTGTTCATCTTCTGTTGTTCATTTGCAGTGGCTCAAGCGTTGGTAACCGGATGCCATTTTTACTGGCTTTCAAATTCCGGTTTGCGTGCATCCGAAGGTCCACTTGCCAGGATTATTCCGAATTTTGCAGAATTTCCACCGCACTTTTGCGCCGCCACATGATCCAACTGCACACTATATATGGGGTTGAACCGGGGCACAAGCCACTACCGGTAGTGTACCGGGGGAAAACGTGCGATTGCGCCGGAAGGTCAATATGCGGCAGTGGAAAAGTGGCGATTCAGCATTGGCGCGGCATTGCGGGCACTTCTGGCGGCCACAGCGCACCATGCCACATTTTGCGGGTTCACAGCCTGATGATTCGGCGCTTGCTGGTGGATTTGCGCGACGGCTTGGCCGACCCACCGGGACCTGATTTCAACAGACGGTCACGGTGCCTTCGGGAAAACACTGAGAATTCCAGCTGAGCAAGTGTTGCAAAAGTACCCAGTCGAAACCCTTGCCTGGATCCAGCTTGCGTCCCGGCGCAACGTGTTCGTGCCCTGCCAGATGCTGGACCGGGTAAGCCTGCGCGATGGCCGCGCACAGGCTGGCGAGTGTTTCGTACTGGAACGCCTCGAATGAATCGCCCTCCAGGCCTTCGAGTTCTATGCCAATCGAGAAATCATTGCAATTGCCACGGCCCCGGAAGCTGGACTGGCCAGCGTGCCAGGCGCGATCATTTGCGCTGACGAACTGCCAGAGTTCACCGCTGCGGCAAATGTAGAAATGCGCCGAAACTTGCGCGCCTTCAATGGTCTTGAAATAGTCGTGCGCCTGCCAGTCAAGTTGGTTGGTGAAGAGCTGTTGAACAGCATCACCGCCGTAGGCACCGGGCGGCAGGCTGATCGAATGCAGAACGATCAGGTCAACCACTTCGGCCTGTGGCCTTGGTCCAAAGTTGGGGGACGCGAGATGGCGGGCAAACCGGTACCAGCCGCCATTCCACAAGGGCTCGCCTGCGCTGTTTGCGCAGGGCGTTTCAACCTGCGTCGTCATTGGTCTCGCTGCCGCCTGGCATTTCGATGTTCAGCCGGGCGATGCGGTAGCGGATCTGGCGCAGGCTCAGCCCCAGCAGGTTGGCGGCGGCAGTGCGGTTGTAGGCAGTGGTTTGCAGGGCCTGGGTCAGGATGTCGCGTTCGTGCTGGTCCAGCCTTGCTTGCAGGTTGCCGCTTGACGGCGGCGCGTTTGGCGCATCAGTGCCGGTGGGAGCCGGTGGCGAATCCTCGGAAGTCAAGTTCGCGGGTACGGGGCCGGCCTGCAAAGTTTGTGGTGAGGCCGTGCCCTGCAACACGTCAGCATCCAGAACGCTGCCGTCATACAGGGCGACGGCCCGGTGCAGCAGGTTCTCGAGTTCGCGAACGTTGCCGTGCAGAGGCTCTTGCGCCAGCTTTTCCAGAAACTGGGGTGACAAATGGGGCGCAGGTATTCCGGCCTCTCGGGCAATGCGCGCAAGCAGGGCGTCACACAGGAGCGGCAAATCGCTCAGGCGCTCGCGCAAGGGCGGCAGGTACAGGTCGATGACGTTCAAGCGGTAATAGAGGTCTTGGCGAAAACGGCCGGCCAGCACCTCGGCGGCGAGGTCTTTGTGGGTGGCACTGACGAAGCGAACATTCACGGGCTCCTCTTGAGAAGCGCCCACCGGCCGCACACAGCGCTCCTGAATCGCCCGTAACAGTTTGGACTGCATTGCCAATGGCAGATCGCCGATTTCATCCAGAAAAAGTGTGCCGCCATCGGCCGCCTGGAAGAACCCGCTGCGGTCGTGGGTCGAACCGGTGTAGGAACCCTTTTTTGAACCGAAAAACTCCGCCTCCAGCAGGCTCTCCGGAATGGCACTGCAATTGACGGCGATCAAGGCGCCCGCGCGCCGGTGGCTGTTGGCGTGCAGGGCGCGGGCCGCCAACTCCTTGCCGGTGCCGGACTCCCCCCGGATCAGTACCGGCGCCATGCTTTTGGCTACTTTGGCAATGCGCTCGCGCACATTGCACATCACCTCCGAGTCGCCCGTCAATCGCGACAGGGCCTGGGCCGACCCTTCATCGGTAGAAGTGCGGGCACCCACCGAAGGCGCGCTCCTGGCGGCAGTGTTTGTCGCGATGGTGTTCTGGCCGTCCCGGCCCAGGCCATTTGAGTCCTGCACCGCTGACGCGATCACGGTGCGGAACTGTTTCAGGTCCACCGGTTTCGTCAGGTAATCAAACGCGCCGGCCTTCAGGCATTCCACGGCGTTGTCCGCCGAACCGTAAGCGGTGATCACGATGCAGCGCTCCGCACGGTTTTTCGCTCGGACCAGTTGCAGCAGCTCCAGGCCCAGTCCGTCGGGAAGGCGCATGTCGGTGATGACCACGTCAAACGGGCCTTCATCAAGGCAGCGGCGCGCTTCGCCGACCGTGCCCGCCGCCTGAACCTGGAACCCTTCGCGCAAGAGGGTCAGCTCGTACAGCGTGCGCAAGTCGGGCTCGTCGTCAACGACCAGGATGCGCTTGTCGGTGTTTCGGGAAGAGGTCATCGTGAGGCCGCATTGTCTCAGGCACTTGCGCCCGGGTTCCTGGACCGGCGGGTGCCGCTGCGGGCCGTGCGGAAGCTGATCAGGAATTCATTGCCTGCCACGTCCGCCCCCTGTTTTTGCCGCGCGCTGCGGCGGTAGAGAATGACGGCGCCGTGCCCCTCGCACAACTCGCGGCAGATGTAGAGGCCCAGGCCGGTCGAGCGGCTTTCGGACGAGAAAAACGGCTCGAACAAGTGTTGCTCGACCGATGGCTCAAGCGGAGCGCCATCACTCCAGACCAGCAAAGTGCCCTGGCGCCGTTCGTTTTGCGCGGTGCGGATCTGGATGGATTCGGGCTGGCCGCTGGCATAGCGGCGGGCATTGTCCAGAAGGTTCACCAGCACCCGGCGCAAATGTTCCGGTTCGAAAGCCACCACGAAATCATTGGCCAGCACGTCGACGCGCAGGAAACCCTCGCTCGCGGTTTGCCCGGCCCAGTCGGCGGCAATGCGCTTGACGCTGTCGCACAGGGCGAGGGATTGTGTGGGCGCCTGCCCATCGCGGGTCTGGATGCGTGAGATGTCCAGAACCTCGTCAACAATTTTCCCGAGGCGATTGGCGTTTTGCGCCACCATGTCGATCAACTGGCGCTGCCGGGGGTCGGTCGAATCTTCTTCGAGCAGCGCGTTGGCCTGTGTGATGGCAGCCAGCGGGTTGCGGATCTCATGTGCCACGGCCGCCGACATGCGCCCCATGCTGGCGAGTTTGTCGGTGCGCATGCGCGCCTCCATTTCGCGCTGGTCCTGCAGGAACATGACACACAGGCTGGCGTGGCTGCCATCGGTCAGGCTGGTTTGGCGTGTGCGCACGCGCAAGCGGCGCAAGCCCTGGCCGGCATTGCGCATCGCGATGTCGGAGCTGCGCAGCTCGTTGCGGCTGAAGCTGGCGGCTGCCAGCTCCTCCAGCGGCGTCCAGGCGGGCTCGGATTTGAGGTTGAAGGAATCCGGCAGCGACGCCTGGCCGGTGCCGAGCATCTGGCGCGCGGCAGGATTGGCCGCCAGCACGTTGCCGGCCACGTCAACCACCACAATGCCGTCGCTTAGCGACTCGATCACCAGTTCATTGACCTGGCGCTGCACCTGCACGGCCAGCAGACTCTGGCGCGCGCGTGTTTCTTCCTGCGACAACCGGGTAGACAATTGGTTGGACAAAAATGCGATCGCAAAACAGCCTGCGCCAACCAGCGCTGCCTGCGCCAGTTGGGGTGTTGCGTCGAACCCGCCCTGGCTCGCCAGCCAGAACGAATGCGCCAGCAGCAACAAGGTGACACCAGCTGCTGTCCCCATGGCCAGAAACAGGGAGCCCAACACCGCCGCCAGCAACACCGGCAGCGCCATCAGGGCCGCATAGTTGATGCCACCTCCCTGCATGACCTGCAGGACCGAGAAGGCGAGCAAGTCAACGCCGACGATCAGGGCCCACAGCGGGTCGAACTTGCTGCCCAGTTGGCGCGGCTTGAACAGAAAACGCGTGACCAGCGTGGCGGCGAAATAGGCACAACACAGGATCAGCAAGGTCGGGTTGCGGTTGAGGCCCATGCCGATCAGGGCGGCCTGCAACAACACGAGCACCAGGCCCAGGGTGGCGCGTGCCGTCATGAAGGCCCGCCACAGGCGCTCAAATTCGTTCGGTTGCGCCTGAATATTCCCGGGGCCTGACTCCAGGAAGGCGGCCTGGGAGGTTTTGAGCCAGGGATCCGACTCCAGGTTGGCGGCCATTCAGGGCTCGGCCTGGCGTTGGTGCTCCAGGCTGCAATACACCGCGCGTTTGCTGGCGACAGATTCCGCCTTGGGCAGGTGCAAACCGCAGTGGGCGCACGAGACCATGTCTTGCACCTGAAGCGGCGGTTGGCGGCCGGCCTCTGGACCGCGTTTGGGCAAGGCCTCGTCGGAGCTACGTCCGCGCGCCGCGCGCACCAGCCAGAAAATGACCAAGGCCAACGCCAGGGTGACGATGATGTACCTCATGCGGTCCGTCCCAAAACAACTTCAAGCACAAAACGCGAGCCAACGTATGACAGCAAGAGCAGACCAGCGCCGAGGTACAGCATGCGAACCGCCACCCGGCCGCGCCAGCCAAAACGCGCCCGGCCCAGCAACAACACGGCAAACGTGAGCCATGACAGGATGGAGAACACCGTTTTGTGGTCCCACCGGCGCACTGCCGACGCGCCATACAGCTGTTCTGAAAACAGCAGGGCAATGGCCAGTGTTGCCGTCAACAGCACGAAGCCGGCGCTGACAAAACGGAACGTAAGCCGCTCCAGCATCAACAAGGGCACGCCACTGTCGGATTCATGCGCCATGCGGATGTCGCCTTCGGCCCGGCGCATGAACCAGCCGTGTGCGACCGCCACACCAAAGAGGCCGTACGAGGCGATACCGAACGCCCAGTGCAGCGGCAGCCACAACGACGCGCCAGGGTGCAGCGGGTTGCCCGGAAACAGCAGCGCCAAAACCACTGCGCCGGCGGCAAATGCGCTCATGGTCCAGCGCGTGCGAAGCTGCGGCACGAGCTGGCTTTCGATGCCGTAGAGCAAGGCCACCAGCCAGGCCGTCATGCTCAGGGCCGGCGCGAACCCGAAACGCGGCACGTCGCCAAAAAGCGACCAAGCCAGTGCCAGCCCGTGCAGGAGCCAGGCAACAATGGCTGCCGGCAAGGCCGCCCTTGCGCCGCGTTGGCGCGCGAGCGCGGCCGACAGAATGTAGGCTGCGGCAGCGGCACAGCCCAAGGCCAATTCAACGGCCAACGGCATGCTCACAGCCGCCGCAGCGGCGCTGGGTAAAATCATGCCCACAGTTTAGCGTTTCAGTTTCCAATCGGCGAGGCCTTGCGGCTTTGCCTGC
>JANMMR010000594.1:0-4811 GCA_031373455.1 Rhodoferax sp. | reverse complement strand
AAAATGTCGCCAAAGGCCTCGGCGAAACCGCCAAAACCTTCTGCGCCAGGGCCACCGGCGCCGCGCATGTTGGGGTCGACACCGGCGTGGCCATACTGGTCGTAAGCGGCGCGTTTCTGCGCGTCACTCAGCATCTCGTAGGCCTCTTTGGACTCCTTGAATTTCTCTTCGGCCACTTTGGAGGCGTCACCCTGGTTGCGGTCCGGGTGGTGCTTCATCGCGTGTTTGCGATAGGCCTTCTTGATCTCGTCCTCAGAGGCGTTTTTGGGGACGCCCAAGACGTCGTAGTAGTCGCGTTTTGCCATGACGGAATGATTTCAGCGGCTACGCCGCTTTAATGACGAAATGACGGTCAAGAGCTGGCTCTGAACATCGTCGAGTTGTTGTTGGAGCGGCTCGAAATTCTGGACATACCCAAGCCGGCCTGCCAGCTCCAGGTGGGTGTCCAGTTCGGAAAGCGAGCCATTGGCGATGTACATGAATTGAATCAGTTCAGCAGTGGTTTTTCTGGCTGCGCCCTCAGCGATGTTTGCGGGCACAGATACTGCGGCGCGCCGGATTTGTGACTGAAGACCAAACACTTCCTCCTTTGGAAAGGCGCGCGAACAAAGGTAGAAAGCCTCGACAAGATCCATCGAGGCTTTCCACACTGGCAGATTTTTGTGCGCCCGTTGCATCATTTCGTCATTCAGGCGCGCAGCGACGAAGTCATTGCGTCATCCTTTCTTGACTTCTTTCACTTCAGCGTCCACCACATTGTCATCGGCCGGTTTGGCGCTTTGCGCCTGTGCACCGGCGTCGCCACCGGGCGCAGCACCACCGCCTGCAGCGGCTTCCTTGGCCTGCATGTCAGCGTACATTTTTTCACCGAGCTTTTGGCTTGCGCTCATCAGCGCGGTGTTTTTCTCGTCGATCGCGGCCTTGTCGTCGCCCTTCAAGGCGGCTTCCAGGTCTTTGATCGCGGCTTCGATTTTTTCCTTCTCGCCCGCGTCGAGCTTTTCGCCGTATTCGGTCAGGCTCTTCTTCACGCTGTGCACGCTGGCTTCGCCCTGGTTTTTGGCCTGCACGATTTCGAGTTTTTTCTTGTCGTCTGCCGCGTTCAACTCGGCGTCTTTCACCATCTGCTGGATCTCGGCTTCGGTCAAACCGGAACTGGCCTTGATGGTGATCTTGTTTTCTTTGCCGGTGCCTTTGTCTTTGGCGCCCACGTGCAAGATGCCGTTGGCGTCGATGTCAAAACTCACTTCGATCTGCGGCGTGCCGCGCGCTGCTGGTGGAATGCCCTCGAGGTTGAATTCGCCGAGCATCTTGTTCACAGCGGCAATCTCGCGTTCGCCCTGGAACACCTTGATGGTCACAGCCGGCTGGTTGTCATCAGCGGTCGAGAAAGTCTGTGCAAATTTCGTCGGGATGGTCGTGTTCTTCGTGATCATCTTGGTCATCACGCCGCCGAGCGTCTCGATGCCGAGGCTCAATGGCGTCACGTCCAGCAGCAACACGTCTTTGCGGTCGCCACTCAACACCTGGCCCTGAATGGCAGCGCCCACAGCCACGGCTTCGTCAGGATTCACGTCTTTGCGCGGCTCGCGGCCAAACAGTTCCTTGACTTTCTCTTGCACCTTGGGCATGCGTGTCATGCCGCCGACCAAAATCACGTCATGGATGTCAGCGGTGCTTACACCCGCGTCTTTGATGGCAGTGCGGCAAGGGGCGATGGTGCGCTCGATCAGCTCTTCGACCAACTGCTCCAGCTTGGAGCGGGTGAGCTTGATGTTCAGGTGTTTCGGGCCCGAAGCGTCAGCCGTCACGTAAGGCAGGTTGATGTCGGTCTGCGCGCTGCTGGAGAGTTCGATCTTGGCTTTTTCAGCGGCTTCTTTCAGGCGCTGCAGGGCCAACACGTCTTTGCCCAAGTCAACGCCTTGCTCTTTCTTGAACTCGGCAATGATGTAGTCGATGATCTTCTGGTCAAAGTCTTCGCCACCCAAAAAGGTGTCGCCATTGGTGGAGAGCACTTCGAATTGTTTCTCGCCGTCAACGTCGGCAATCTCGATGATGGAGACGTCAAAGGTGCCGCCGCCCAAGTCATACACGGCGATTTTGCGGTCGCCTTTTTCCTGCTTGTCCAAACCGAAAGCGAGCGCTGCGGCGGTCGGCTCGTTGATGATGCGTTTCACGTCGAGGCCGGCAATGCGGCCGGCGTCTTTGGTGGCTTGGCGCTGGGCGTCGTTGAAATAGGCGGGCACGGTGATCACCGCTTCGGTGACGGCTTCGCCCAGGTAGTCTTCGGCGGTTTTCTTCATCTTGCGCAACACGTCGGCGCTGACCTGCTGGGGCGCCATGCGCTCGCCGCGCACTTCAACCCACGCGTCGCCGTTGTCGGCAGCGGCGATTTTGTAGGGCATCAGGTCGATGTCTTTCTGCACTTCCTTCTCGGTGAACTTGCGGCCGATCAGGCGCTTCACCGCATACAGCGTGTTGCGCGGGTTGGTCACGGCTTGGCGCTTGGCCGATGCGCCCACGAGCACTTCACCGCCGTCCTGGTAGGCGATAACCGACGGTGTGGTGCGCGCACCTTCGGCGTTTTCAATCACTTTGGGTGTGTTGCCCTCCATGATGGCAACGCAGCTGTTGGTCGTGCCCAAGTCGATACCGATGATTCTGCCCATGATGAACTCCTGAATGTGTGGCTGATTTTTTGCCCCTTGCGAAGTGCGCGGGGCCGATGCTGATTAACTTGTGGATAACTTGACGGGATTCAAGTCAGCCGGTGAATTTTTTAGCGCTTTTTTTGCGCTTATTTGGGGGCTGAAACCGTGACCAGCGCCGGCCGCATGACGCGCTCGGCAATGGTGTAGCCCTTTTGCAGCACAGTGACCACGGTGTTGGCGTCGAACTGCGAGGGCACCACACTGATGGCCTGGTGGATATGCGGGTCGAATTTGGCGCCCGGCTCGGGGTTGATGGCGCTCACCTTGTTGCGTTCCAGCGCGGAGACGAGCTGGCGCAGGGTCGCCTCTACGCCTTGGCGTAGATTGTGAAGTGCTTCGCCTTCATGCAACTGGGCTGCGCTGGCATCTTTGATGGCCAGGCCGGCTTCCAGGCTGTCTGCCACGGGCAGCAGGCTTTCGGCAAACGCCTCGACAGCGAACTTGCGCGCCTTGCTGATTTCGTCTTCCGCGCGGCGGCGGGCGTTTTGCACGTCGGCCTGGGCGCGCAGGTACTGGTCGGCCAGGTCGGCAGATTTGGCCTTGAGCACGGCCAGCTCGGCCTGAGCGGCGCTCAATGGGTCGGCTTCCTGAGCCGCTTCATTGGCCATTTGGACCGCCTCCAGCTCTTCGGGCGACAGCGGAGCCGCATCGCCAGCGGTTTGGCCGGATGCGCCGGATTCGGTGGAAGGCGCTTGGGCATCTTGCGGCGGTGTGGACTTGCGGTCGTTGGGGCCGCTGGAATTTTGGGATTGTTCTGACATGGAAGAAGGGAAAAATCGACGCGTGAATCGGCGTATACCCCCGCCATCTGTGGGCTTTTTGGGGGAATTCAAGGGCTTGGGTGTCAGCGCACGCCCAATAACTCGACGTCGAACTTCAGGGTGGCATTGGGCGGGATCACACCGCCAGCGCCGCGGGCGCCGTAGCCCAGCGCGGCAGGGATGATCAAGGTGCGCGCGCCGCCTACTTTCATGCCGGCCACGCCTTCGTCCCAACCCTTGATGACCATGCCGGCGCCCAGCGAGAACACAAACGGATCGCCACGGTCTTTGCTGGAGTCAAACTTTTTGCCCTGCACGCCGTCGTTGTAGAGCCAGCCGGTGTAGTGCACGGTGACGCTCTGGCCCGATTTGGCCTCGTCGCCGGAGCCGATTTGGGTGTCGCTGTACTGGAGGCCGGAAGGGGTGGTGTTCATACGTGTATTTTGAATCTGAAATAAAATTATGATTAAATATACTTAAAAAATGCTACTATTTACGTAGCAAAGTATCAAGTAAATTCGTGACTTGCTTGCCGAAAATATTCCATAAAATTTCTAAAGAATATTTATTTTCACGAGTTTTCGGCAATCGCAGGCGCGGTGGTCAAGCCCGCGCTGGGACGTGGGCAATTATGCCAGCCGCCTCTGCGCGTCAGTTCTCGCCAGGTCGCGCATCAGAGCCGTTGTGCCGTAGGTCCAGGGCGCGATTTTGTCGGTGGTGTTGACGCGGTTCACCAGGCAGCCGAGGCTTGGGGTTGAGACACTCACCACATCGCCGACCACGTGGGTAAAGCCTTCTCCGGCGGGCCGCCCGGGGATGGGACGGTCTTGCGTGGGGGCGAACATCGTGCCCAGAAACAGCATGAAGCCGTCGGGGTACTGGTGGTTGCGGTTGATCGCCTGGTTCACAAGATCTTCCGGCGTGCGGCTGATCTGGCCAATGGCGCTGTTGCCGCTCATGGCAAAACCGTCTGGCCCTTCGACTTTCACGGCCAGGTTGCAGGCGCGTACCGTGTCGAGCGTAAACGCGCCGTCAAACAGGCGGATGAACGGCCCGATGCCGGTGGAGGCGTTGTTGTCTTTGGCCTTGCCCAAAAGCAGCGCGCTGCGGCCTTCGAAATCGCGCAGGTTCACGTCATTGCCCAGGCTGGCACCCATGATCCGGCCCCGGCTGTTGACGGCCAGCACGATCTCCGGCTCCGGGTTGTTCCAGTGCGATTGCGGGTGGATGCCGACTTCCGAGCCAACACCCACGGCGCTCATCGGTTGGGATTTGGTGAAAATTTCCGCGTCGGGCCCGATGCCGACTTCCAGGTACTGCGACCACATGTTTTGCGCGATCA
>JANMMR010000585.1:0-5390 GCA_031373455.1 Rhodoferax sp. | reverse complement strand
CGCTGGCCGTCCGTGCCGGCCTGGTTGCCCAGCGAGCTTGCAAGTTCACCACCGGTCCAGACCTGTGTGCGAAGGCCCACACGCGTGGTGTCGGCCTGCTGCGCGGCGCTGCGGGCGAGCTCATGCTGCGCAAAGAATGTTGTCTGTGGGGTCAGCCGGTAGTCGGCGCCCACAATCAGCCGGTTCGGGTAGGTCGGGCTGATGGCCTGGCCAGCGATTTCCAGCTCGGTGCTGGCGCGCAGCGTCAGCCGTTTGTCCAGCAAGTCGTAACCCACACCGCCAATCAGCTGCCGCGTGCTGGTGGCAGCGCCCGCCGCACCAGTTTCATTGGCCAGGCGCAGGCCCGCGCTGGCGTTGAAATCCAGATGGGTCCATTGCGCCAGGGCTTCCGCTACGTCACGTTTCGAGTTGTTGACCTGGTTTTCCTGCGTATAAGCTTCCGCTTTCAGATCCACCTGATCAGAGATTTTCACCCGCACATCGGCGCCGATCTTGCGTGTGCCCGCCTCTGCGGCTGGCTGCTGGCCCAGGCCAAAGCCGGCGTCCTGGTGGCGCGCATAGGCGCGCGCGGCCATCTTGCCGTCGTCATGGGTGAGCTCCAGCACCGAGGCATTGCCGCTTTGCGGGCCTGCAACATCGTTGCGATGGCTTTGGGCCAACTCGGCGCGCAATCTGGTCTTCTCGGCGAGTTGCACTGTGGCGTCAGTAGCCGTCAAGGTGGCTTCGCGTCCGCCAATGCCTTCGTTGACGTGGGTCAGCCCCAGTTCCGCCTTCTCGCCCACCTTCGCCGCCACACGGCCGCCATAAGTCAGCCGGGAATCTGCCGGATTTTCTGATTCGTATTCGGCCACGATGAATACCGGGTTGAAATTTTCATCCCGGGAAGCGATGGGTTGGTGGAAAAACAGGGTGCCCAGCGCAAAGTCAATTTGATAGTCCAGATAACGCGTCAAGCTGCGGGTGCTGACGATGACCTCGGGCCGGAAACGGTCGCGCACCTCTATGCTCAACTTGTCCGAGTTCACCACGATGTCGCGGTTGGTCAGCCGGTAGAGGCCAGAGGTGCCGTCGCCCTGGATTTCATCCTTGCGAAAGCTCTGCGCGGTCTGGCTGGCAAAGACGCTGTACGAGAAGCGTTCACCTTTGTATTCGGATTTGAGGCCGTTAAGGGTGCGGCTATAACGACCCAGCTCGGTCACCGTCAGGCCGGTATCGAAGTCGCCAAAAAGCGCATAGAACTGTTGCTTTTCGATTTTCAGATACAGCTTGCTCACACTGGCCGCATCAAACTGCGGCTGGCTCGCGTCAGCGTACAGCGTATAGAACTGGTTGGGATCGACGGCCTGTTTGAGCGCCTTGTTGCCAGCGTTGTTGGCGCCCTTGGCTGTGTCGTAGGCCACGGTAAGCAGGTATTCCCCCTTGATCTGCCCTTTGCCGTAGAAGGCCACGCGGTTCTGGTCAAACAATTTGTCATCGGCGCCGGTGGCGTTGAGGCTTTCCATGTTGCCGCTCAGGCCCTTGAAGCCCACGGTGCCTTCGGCAAAACCGACCAGCACCCATTCCCGCAGATCAGGGGTGAGCCAGGCCCTGATTTCCTGAACGCGGCTGTTGCTGCCAAAGTCGAACTTCAGCACCGCCTCGCCCGCCTGGGTGGTCGGTTGCAACGCAATCAGCGCCACGCCGTCTTCACCGATCTCGTAGTGCGCCTTGGCGCCCAGGTTGCCGGTCAGGGGCTCGCGCTGGATCGCCTCAGCCTGGTCCAGCGACAGATAAGGCGCGGCAATCTGAAACTCGCCACCCGAACCGCGCCGCACCGGCTGGCCCTCTTTGTCCAGCATGCGCACGGCGATGATGGGCGGGGTGCGGCCATCGGCCGTCAATCGCGAACGTTTGGCGTCAAAAACCGCAGTGGCCGTTGCAACCGCGTAATGAATGGTGCGGGTTTCGCTCAGAACGACTTTCCCCTGCAGATCGCGCACGTTGACTTCCAGCCGGTTTGCGCCCTGACGCAGATCGACAGCGCGCCAGTTTGAAAGCGCCAGTGAGCCGCTGGCGTTCATCGTCGCGCCTTCAAAACGCATCGCGTTCACAGGTTCGCCATTGACGCTGAGCGTTACCCGATGCTGGGCATCGTGTTTGACCGCGACTTTCACAACCGGCAATGCCGGCGCAAAGCCGGTCTGGGGATGCAGCCATTCGGCGCCGGGGCCGGCGGCAGCAAGCCATTTGTCGTCATACGGCAACTGCTCCACCATTTGCACGGTGGTGCGAGCGGGGGGAGCGGCTGGCGCAGGCCGAGGGAGTGGCCCAGCGCCAGCCGATGGCGCTGCGGACACGACCGGCAGGGCGATGGGCGCGCACTGCCCGGCGTCAGAAGCGCCTGCCTTGAGCACCAGGGGTGGCAGGCCTTGGGCTGGCTGGTTGATGGGCTGCACCTGCACCTTCAAGACCATATCTGCCGCTGGTACCTGTTCCAGTTCAAACTCAAGCACATGCTTCCACTGCCCTGAATGCGCGCCGAGCCGCGCCACCAGATAACCATCACCCAGACTGGCTGCCCCGTAGGGCTGCCCGTCGAGTTTGACGCTGTTGGCAAGCACTTTGGCGCTGTCGGGCAACATCACGGTGGCGCTGACGGCCTGGTTGGCCACGCCGGCGCCAAGGTTCAGCTGAACCGACTTGCCCTGCACGCTCAGGTGCTGGTTCAGGCAACTCGCCACCTTCTTGAAGCGGAAGTCAGCGCGCCAGAGCGTGCCACCGCGCACATTGACAAACTGCGAGAAATTGCGCCCGCCGGTGCGGGTGTTCTGCTCGCAGGCCTGCAGCTCATAAGTCTTGGGCAGGCTGGTCTCGTCCAACTGCACCACATGGGTGCCGGGACGGATGTTGTCGGCATGCCAGCGGCCTTCCGAGTCGGTCACGATGTAGGTGCCATCTTGCAGAATGACGCGGACGTCTTTGAGCCCCAGCGGCTCGGAGCCCGGCCTGTTCAAGGAAGCTTCGTCGGTGATGTCACAGGAGTCAACCACCGTGACCCGGCCCGCCAAAATGGCGGTGCTGCGGTTGAGGTCTTCGCGCACCATCACATTGGCGCGCGCCACGTTGGAGCGCACGCCACCCAGCGCTTGCGCCGTATTTTCGGCAGGGCCAATCTGCGCCCCGGCGTTCACGGCGGCCACATAACGCACAGCCACTGAGGCGCTGCCAGCCAGTGTGCCCAGGCTGAACGTCAACCCGCGCCCATCGGCGCTGACCAGCGGGTCCACCAACAGGGCGGTACCCAGCCGTGCTGACCCTGTTTGATAACGAAAGCCCACAGGCAGGCGGTCCGCGATGCGCAAGGCGGCAATGGCAAGCGTGCCGCCATTGGTGACAGCGACGGTATAGGGCACAAAATCGCCAACCGCGGCCGTTGCTTTGCCTGCGCTCTTGGTGATTTGCACATTGCCGCCGGCGGCAGGGTCCAAAGGGATGTCGATTTGCAACGCTGGTCCTGCGGCCAGCAGGAAGTTTTGGCCCCGTGAACCCACAACCAGGACAAAAGGCGCGCCTGCCAGCGCTTGCAAGGCGGCATCCGCCACATTGGAGGGGAAAGCATGGGTCGCTGGCGGCACAATCTGGAAACGGTAGGTGCCTGCGGCCATGCGCGGGAATTGGTAGCGGCCCGGCCCAAAGTTATACACCTCGCCCCCGGCGTCGGTCACGGTGCCGCCACTGACAATGGTCGATGGAAAGACGCTGACGCCATCATTGCCGACAACCGCAGCGGGCAGGCCGGTGGCAATGTTGATGACGGTGATCTGCGCGCCATTCACCGGCAAGCCAGTCACCGAGTCAAAAAACACGCCAAATGGGTCGACCAACGCCGCATCGGAAATGATCGTTCCACCACCCACGCCGTCGGCGTAGCTGGCTGTGATGCTCACATTGCTGCTGATATTGAGGACGCAGTTGTTCGCCACGATGGGGGCATTCACGGTCTGTATAAAACCCACAAATACCCCGGTGGACGGGCCGGTTTCCGTCAGCGTCAGGGTTTCGCTGTCGCCTCCGCTAGTAGTCACTGTGGTCACGATGGTTTCCGCCAGCAGGCCGTTGCGGTTTTGGTCGTAATCTGTAATGCGGATAAAGACCGGGTCGCCGCGCGCATAGACCTCGGCCTGCGCCAGCGGTTTCGCACCCGGCAACACCTGCGCGCCGAAGCCGGGAACAACAGGGTTGGGCAGAGGGGCGGCATTGCATTGGGTTGGCGAAACGACGACAGCAGCGGAACCCGCCCCCGGCGCATAACGCAGCAGCTCAATGGTCGCTGGCGATTGCGCGGCGGTGGTCACAGTGACTGAGCCTGTGGCAACCACCGACGCCGGGCCCACGTCGAAAGTTGCGCTGGCGGTGTTGGTGATGGCCGTCGACGCCGGGGTGGCCGCCCACACAACGGTGGACTGAATGCACACAGCTGCCACCAGCAGCCCGAAGACACGGTTTGCGAAGCTCACAGTCTTGTCACGCGCACACACAGCAAGCCCGCTGCGTATGCGCGTGACAAGACCGGCTGACGCGGCAAACCGCGCCAACCCGTCTGACCCTGATGCCGTGCGCAGGAAAACCTGCGCACGGCTCAGGACGAAGAGCACCCCGTCAAGCACAAAGTGCCTGATCAGTTGATGGTCACGTTGAAGGTGATCGTGGCTGTCTCGCCCGCCTTGATTTCACCTGCCGCGTACGCGCCAGTGCCGCCTGCCGGCAACGCCGTCAGGAAGTCGATGGTCACGACCTGGCCGGCGATGGTTGCGCCGTCCGCGTCAGCTGCGCCAGTCATGTAACCCGTGCCTCCAGCCCCGCCAAGCGGACGTACCGCCGATGCCACGCTGTACTCGATCTGGAAGCCACGCCCGGCCAAACTTTCAGGCACACCTGTTGCGCTTACACAATTTGCAGCGTTTGTTGGAACCACCAGGTTGGCATCATGGGTGGTGGCAGCTGCCAAAGTGTCGCCAATGGAGGTCAACACCGCCGAGGATGACCCCGAATTGGCTACGGTTACCGTCCACCTCACGATGGCGCCCGGAATGTTTTTCGGGCTGGTGATGCCGTTGAATGGATCGCATAACAGCGTGGACGACTTGCTTACCGTCAAAATCGGGGCGGCAAGGCGATAGGCATCACGGGCCACAGCGGTCGCGTCACGCGCGGCGCTTGCACCGACAAAGTTGGCTTCGACCGTGGCCGCATCGGCAAACACAATGTCTATGCCCGCCGTGTCAACAGCGCTTTGCACAACCGGCGTATTGGTGCCGTCGGTCGTGGTAACTGCCGTCAACGTGATGTTGGCTTGCGCGCCATTGGCACCCGCGGCGGGTCCCGTAGCCACAACGAACAAGGTCACAGAC
>JANMMR010000558.1:0-3519 GCA_031373455.1 Rhodoferax sp. | reverse complement strand
CGCCAGGCGCACCGGCTGATCCAGCGTTACCGGGTGCGCGATTTCCAGACCCCCGCGCAGATCCGCAAATCGCTCGACGACCACGTGGCCATCACCAAAGCCATCAGCGAGGGCGACGAAGAAGCCGCCGCCCAGGCCATGCTGGCGCACGTGCCGGCAGGCTCCAGCGGGTTTTCCGAATTTCTCGCCACCGTGCCGCCCAGCTTTTTTGAGACCGAAGCTTCATGACCTCTTTTGTTCACGGCAAACGATCGCTGCACGTACCGGGCCTGGGCCATGGCAACACGCCAATACCCATGGGCGCGCGCGTCGGCAATTTGCTCTGCTCCTCCGGCATCAACGGCGCCGACGCCGCCACCGGCAAGCTGCCAGAAGACCCGCTGGCCCAGGTCAAACACGCTTTCACCAACCTGCAAAGCCTGCTGGCGGCGGGCGGGGCCACTTTGGGGGACGTCGTCAAACTCACGGTTTACCTCAAAGACGGCTTGAAAGACAACATCAGCCAGAAAGCCATGCGCGAAGCCATCAATGCCGAATGGCTGGCCTGCTTTCCCGAGGCGGACGACCGCCCGGCGCGCCACATCCTGATTTACGACTTGCAAAATGGCATGGCCTTGCAGCTGGAAGTCACCGCCTTCGTCAAAGGAGAATGACATGGCTTTGACACGCGAAGAAAACGAACTCTTGTGCCGGGTCGAAAACGGCGCACCCATGGGCGAAATGATCCGCGCCAACTACTGGATCCCGGCCGTGCCCGCCAGTCTGCTGGTGGCCGATGGTGCGCCGTACCGCATCCGCCTGCTGGGCGGCAATTACGTGGCGTTTCGCGCCACCGATGGCAGCGTGGGTGTGCTCGACGAGCAATGCGTCCACCGCAAAGCCTCGCTGGCCTTGGCCCGCAATGAAAACAACAGCCTGCGCTGCCTGTTCCACGCCTGGCGATACAACACCAAAGGTGAAGTCATCGAGGCGCCGAATCACACGGGTGACCAGGACCAGTTTTGCAAAAAGCTGCGCGTTAACCGCTACAGCGCGGTGGACCGCGGCGGCATTGTCTGGGTGTGGCTGGGCAAAAACCAGACCGCTGATTCAAAGCCCCCGCCTTTTCCCGAGCTGCCCTTTGTCGATCTTCCTGCAAACCAGCGTTCGGTGACAAGTGTGGAAGTGCCTACCAATTGGGTGCAGGCGGTGGAGGCGTCGATGGATTCCTCCCACGTCGGTGTGTTGCACGAGTCCACCACCCAGATCACCGCCGGTTCTGGCAATGAGCGGCTGCTGATGACCAAAGCCCTGGCCCCGCGCCTTGAATTTGAAGGCCGGCCCTGGGGCTACCGGTATGCCGCGCTGCGGCAAGTGTCTGAGGAGCAGGTCTACGCCCGCGTCAACAATTTCGTGATGCCCTGGTTTGGCATCATCTGCCCGCCCGACGCAACGGGGCCGACCAGCGTATTTTTCTCCACCCCGGTCGACGATGTGACACACCGCGCCTGGTTTGTCCACTACAACCCGCATCGGCCCCTCGGCATGACCATCATGTCGGCCACGCCCGATGTCTGGAACTTTCCGCCACTGCCACCCGGTGACGCGTCAAACAACTGGGGTCAGAACCGCGATCTGATGCATCGCGGCCATGCCACCGGGTTTCCGCAGCACCTGGGCACCGAAGATTTCGCCATGTTCATCAGCCAGGGGCGCATCCACGATCGCACCGACGAGCAGCTTTGCACGGCCGATGGTGCGGTGATCCGCGTGCGCCGCCTGCTTCTGGAAGCGGCGCGTGCGTTTGCAGAAGGCAAGCCGCACGCGATGGCCAACGCCGCCAGCAGCGACTACGCCATGGTGAAATCCGTTGGTGGGGTGCTGGCCAAAGGTGCCAACTGGCGCAATTTCGCCGATGGGAAAGCGGCGTTATGACATTGCACAATCCGTCAGGCAAAGCAATCCCGCGCCGTCTGGTGTTGGCCCGCATCGGCGCATTGGCTGTTTTGGCCACACCTACCCTCTTGCGCGCGCAAGCGGACAAGCCGCCGATTCGTATCTTGATGGGTTTCCCGCCCGGCGGCGGCACCGACTTGATTGCCCGCTACGTTGCCGACAAATTGCGCGAACAACTCGGCCAGCCGGTCATCATCGACAGCAAAATCGGCGTAGGTGGCAGATTGGCCGCAGACGCGCTGATGGCCGCCGCGCCCGATGGTCTGACCTACATGATCGCGCCCAACGCCACGCCCACCTTTCAAACACTGGTGTTTGGCGCGCAAATCAAATGGAACATCTGGCGCGACTTTGCACCCGTGGCGGGCATTGCCACCTACCCGATTGGCTTGGCTGCCAACCTGCAAACCGGCGTTGGCAATGCCAGGCAACTGGTCGATTGGGTCAAGGCCAAAGGTTCAGCCAACTTTGGCACGCCAGGGCCGGGTGGGCAAAACCATTTTCTGGGCGAACTCTTTGGCAAACAGGCGGGCCTGAGCCTGGTGCACACACCTTACCGGGGAACGGCTCCGATGTTGACGGACCTGCTTGGCGGCCACGTGCCTTTTGGCGTCACGCTGGCGGCCGATTTGATTCGCCAGCACCGCGACGGCAAACTGAAATTGATTGGCATCTTTTCAGACAAACGCTCCGAGTTGATGTCTGAAATCCCCACGTTTGCCGAGCAGGGATTCAACGTGTCGTCTGGCGATGGCTGGACGGCCATGTGGGCGCCCGCCAAAACACCCTCCGCTGAATTGGCGCGGGTGCAGGCAGCCCTGCAAAAAGTGCTGACCCAGCCCGAAGTGCGTGAACACATGATGAAAAACCTCTCGGTGATGCCACACTTTCGCAATGCCGAGGAGATGGCCAAAGCCCAGCGCGAGGAACTCGCCGTCTGGGAGCCGGTGATCAAGGCCTCCAACTTCAAACCCGACTGAACCCATGACAGAACCCTTGGTCACCTTCGAAGTGGACGGCACGACGGCCCTGATCGGCCTGAACCGCTCGGACAAACGCAATGCCGTCAGCGACGCGCTGATTGCCGAACTGCGCGCCGCTGTGGTGCGCGCGCATGACGAAGCAGACGTGGCGGTACTCTTCGGCCATGGCAACAACTTCTGTGCCGGACTGGACCTGGCTGAAGCGCTGAAGCGCGCCACCGGCGAGACCCCGCCACCACGCAGACGCAAGCGTCACAGCTGGCACGAAATCTTCGACCAGATCGAACGCGGTCCCATCCCTTTTGTGGCCGCACTGCAGGGCGCTGTGGTGGGCGGCGGCCTGGAGCTGGCCTGCGCCGCACATGTGCGCGTGTGTGACGAGACCGCTTTTTTTGGCCTGCCTGAAGGCCAGCGCGGTATCTTTGTGGGCGGCGGCGGCACCGTGCGCATCCAGCGCATCGTGGGCACCACGGTGATGACCGACATGATGCTGACCGGCCGCCTGCTCTCACCTGCCGAAGGCATGGCGGAACACATCGTGCGCTACGTCACACCGGCGGGCCAAGCGCTGGCAAAGGCCAAAGAACTCGCCGCCCGCATC
>JANMMR010000065.1:0-9818 GCA_031373455.1 Rhodoferax sp. | reverse complement strand
TGACTCGGGCGATGCCGGCGCGTTGGGGCAAATCAGAGGCGGGCAGGTGGAGATGGCCTTGCCTTGGCCAATGCCTGAGCTGGACCAAACGGCTGTTGACCTGGCGCTGCTGCAGGGCTGGCCGCGGGTGGAAATCGTCTTGAGCCACAGCGGCGCCAACGGGCGCTTGGTCGACGTTTTAACCGCTGAAAGGTCAGCGTCTTCGGCTTCTCATGCCAAGGGGATTGTGGTGGCTGGCACCGGCAATGGCACGGTACACGAAGATTTGCAGTCGGCCCTGGTCCGCGCGCAAGGCGCGGGTATCCGCGTCTGGCGCAGCACGCGCTGTGCCTATGGCGCTGTGCAAGGCGTTCCCGACCACGTTTTGCCAGAGGTATCAACTTTGCCGCCCGTGAAGGCGCGCATGGCGTTGGCACTGGCCTTGTTGCCCAAGTCCCCGCTGGCAAGCCGCTGAACGCAAAAGCCTGCCATGTTTTCCGCCATTCAACTGTCGCCCTGGGCCTACCCAACGCTGGAAATCGTGCACATCGTGGGCATCGCGCTGCTTCTGGGCAACCTGGTTTTGCTCGAGTTGCGTGTGTTTGGCAAAGGGCAAGCGCTGCCGGTGGCCGACCTGTCGCGCTTGGGCTTGACGCTGGTGGCCGTCGGGTTCAGCCTGGCCGCCGTGTCTGGCACCGTCATGTTCGCCACGCAGCCCAACGAGTTGCTGGCCAACCGGGCCTTCACCATCAAGGTAGTGTTGTTAATTTTTGCCGGTATCAACGCCGTGGTTTTCCATTCGCGAAAATCACTGGAAAAGCTCGACACCACGGCCAAGTTGTTGATGCTGGTTTCCACCGTGATCTGGCTGGGCGTGATTGCCTGCGGGCGGTGGATCGCTTATTTGTAGTTGCTGTAACACCTGTCAAGCCACCTGCAGCGCCGGCCCGATTTTTAAAGGAGCATTCGATGAAACGCCGCCAACTCATTGCAACCACACTTGCCCTGCCGATGGCCCAATGGCCGCTTGCAGTTTTGGCCCATCACGGCTGGAGTTCATTTGACCAGGAACGGCCGATTTACCTCGAAGGCCGGGTGCTCAAAGCCAAGTGGAGCAATCCACATGCCGAGCTTGAAATTGAATTGCCGGCCAGCCTGGCGTTGCCTGCCGACCTCGCTGCACGGGCAGTGCCCGCGCAATCGGCACCGGTGGACGGCAAAGGGCTGCTGGCCAAAACCATTGTGCCGACCCGAAAAGACCGCAAGTGGGAGCTGGAGCTGGCGCCCCTGACGCGCATGTCCGCGTGGAATGTGGCTGAAATCAAGGCTGGTGCCCAGGTTGCCGCTGTGGGCTTCACGCTGAAAGATGAAAAAGGCGACGCCGTGATGCGCGTTGAGTACCTCTTTGTCGCCGGCAAGACCTACGCCTTGCGGTCGAGTCCGGCTTGAAATAAATAATATTTCTAAATATTTAGTTATATGATCGATATCAAGTCACGATTTTATTGAATTTTATGCTATTAATTTTAATGAAATTGACAAGCAATAAATCGTCAAAAATGCTTAGTACACGAAATTAGTGTCAAAAACCGCTTCCGGGCCACAGCAATGGCCTGTCCGGAAAACTGCAAGTCTTTGAATTTGCTTCCGCGTTGGGCCTCGTGTTGGGCCTTACCAGCCCCGCGCTCAGCTCGACAAGGCCTCAAACGCGCGCACTTTGATTTCGTCGACCTCGCCGACACCACTGATGGCGCGGTAGCGGGGCGCCGAGGCTGGCTGCGATTTCGCCCAATCCGAGTAATACGCGACCAGCGGGCGGGTTTGGCGGTTGTATACGTCGAGCCGGTTGCGCACGGTTTCTTCCTGGTCGTCCACGCGCTGGATCAGCGGTTCGCCGGTCACGTCGTCTTTGCCGTCCACTTTGGGCGGGTTGAACTTCACGTGGTAGGTGCGCCCGGAGGGCGTGTGTGAACGCCGCCCGCTCATGCGTTCGATGATGGCTTCAAACGGCACTTCGATTTCGAGCACGTAATCAAGCTGCACGCCGGCGGCTTTCATCGCGTCAGCCTGGGGGATCGTGCGCGGGAAGCCGTCAAACAGGAAACCCTTGGCGCAATCGGGCTGCTTGAGCCGCTCTTTCACCAGGTTGATGATCAGGTCGTCGCTCACCAGGGCGCCGCTGTCCATGATTTTTTTGGCCTCCAGCCCCAGCGGCGTGCCGGCCTTGACTGCCGCGCGCAGCATGTCGCCGGTGGAGATTTGCGGAATCCCGTATTTCTGGCAAATGAAGGTCGCCTGTGTGCCTTTGCCGGCACCGGGCGCGCCCAACAGAATCAGTCTCATGAAGCTCCTCGAATTATTTTGAAGCCGGCGCCGCGCTCGCCTGCAGCCGGCCTGGACTAGGGCGCAAGAATAGCACGTGGCGGCGGTCCCGCCCGCTGGCGAAGCGGCCGGCTCATGCTGAAAAAGCGCGCCGTACGCGCTCCAGATCTTCCGGTGTGTCAACGCCGCCGCCAGGGGCCGCTGCGGTCACGTGCACGGCGATGCGGTGGCCATGCCACAGGGCACGCATTTGCTCCAGCGCTTCGGCCACTTCGAGCGGCGCCTGGGCCAAGGTCGGGAAAAGGCGCAAGAACCCGGCGCGGTAGCCGTAAATGCCAATGTGGCGCAAGGGCGCGGCCTGCGCCAGCAGCGGGGTTTGCGGTGCAGCCTCGGGCGCCCACCACACGCGGCCGCCGAAATCTCGCGCCATGGGAATCGGCGCGCGGCTGAAATACAGCGCCAGGCCGCTGGCGTCCAGCACCACTTTCACGATGTTGGGGTTGTGAAAATCCGCCAGCGTCTCGATCCGGTGGGCGGCGGTGCTCATGCTCGCTTGCGGGCTGCGCGCCAAGAGGGCGGCCACGTCGCGGATCAATTGCGGCTCCATCAGCGGCTCGTCGCCCTGGACGTTGACGACGATGGCGTCAGCACCCAGACCGAGCAGGTCGCAGGCTTCGGCCAGGCGGTCGCTGCCGCTGGCGTGGTCGCTGCGCGTGAGCACGGCCTTGACGCCATGGGCTGCACAGGCGGCGATGATGCTCGGGCTGTCTGCGGCAACGACCACCTGCGAGTCGGCATCTGCCGCGTCTTGCGCCAGGCGCGCGCGTTGCGCCACGTGCACGATCATGGGTTTGCCGGCAATGTCGGCCAGGGGCTTGTTGGGCAGGCGCGTTGATGCCAGCCGCGCCGGGATCAGCACGGTAAAGACGGGTTGCGTCACAGCCCGGGTTCCTCGTCTGTGGAAATTGAGCGAATCACAGCCCGAGTTCCTCGTCTGTGAGGGTTCTGGCTTCGTTTTCGAGGAGGATGGGAATGCCATCGCGCACGGGGTACGCGAGGCGGGCGCTGCGTGAGGTCAGCTCCTGCTTTTCGCGGTCGTATTCAAGCGGGCCCTTGGTAACGGGGCAAACCAGCAGTTCCAGAAGTCGGGTGTCCATGGCGCAATTTTAGTGATTCAGGTTTTCAACAGGCGGCCGACGGCCAGGTCCAGCGCCGTGAAGAACGCGGGATCGGCCGTCACCTCGAGTGGCACCGCCAGTATTTCAGGATGCTGTGGCCACAATTTGACGGCATCTTTTTCTGTACAAACAACCTGAATTCCGCTGCCAAAGGGCGGCGTCCAGCCGGCGAAATCAAAGTGATCAGGTAGCGAAACCGTGTGCGCCAGCGTCAGACCCTGGTCCCGCAACATTGCAAAAAAACGCTCGGGCTGGGCAATGGCCGCAACCGCAGCCAGTGGCTTTTTCGCCAGTTCGGCCAGGGGAGTTTTCCGGCCCTGGATGTCCTTCGAAAACGCACTCAATTGGCGCCGGGCGTGAAAGCCGCCCGCCGCAAACGGCACTTCGCCCGTGTGCAAAACAAAATCGGCATAGCGGGGCCAGGCTTCGCGCAGCGGCCCGGCAGGCAACAAAAAACCGTTGCCCAGTCCCCGGTCATCAAACACGCAAATTTCCAGGTCGCGTTTCAAGGCCAGATGTTGCAGGCCGTCATCGCAAATGATGAGTTGCGTGGCTGGATAGTTCGCCAGCAGGGCAGTGGCCGCGTCATAACGCTTTGGCGCGACGAAAACTGGAACCCCCGTGGCTTGTTTGACCAGCTTGGGCTCGTCGCCCACGTCCGCAGAAGGGCTATCGGCGAGGACCTCGCGGCAATCCTGCTTCTGGCGCCCGTATCCCCGCGAAACCACGCCCACCGTCACGCCCCGTGCGCCGAAGTGTGCCGCCAGCATCATCACAACCGGTGTTTTGCCGGCGCCACCGGCAACCACATTGCCCACGACCAACACCGGTACCTGCACCCGTTTTGAATCGAAGATTCCCCATCGGTAGGCCATTTGGCGCAGCGCAACGGCAAACCCGTAAAACACCGAAACGGGCCACAGCGCACAGGCGGCGATGCCACGACGGGCCCACGCGCGCTGCAAGCTTCCATTGAGCTCACCTGCGGGCGGCACACCCCGCGCAATTGTCCCGGGAGGCCGCGGCCTCTGAGGCATGGCTTATTTGCTGGCCGCCTGGGCCGAGGATTGTGTGGCGAAGGTGATTTGCGACAGGCCCGCACGCCGCGCTGCCTCCATCACCGTGATGACGGACTGATGGCGCGCTGCCGCATCGGCGTTGATCACAACCACCGTGTCTTTCCCGGCTTTGGCCCCATTGGCCATGGCGGTCGCCAGGTCTTCCATGGACCGCCCGGGCAATGCCACCCGGTTCACGCCGTACGCGCCGTCGCTGTTGACGGTGATCAACAGCTCCTTGGGGTAATCGCGCTGCACCTGGGTGTCTGCCACGGGCAGCTTGAGTTGAAGCTCGGTGAATTTGCTGTAGGTGGTCGACAGCATCAGGAAGATCAGGATGACCAGCAGCACGTCGATGAACGGGATCAGGTTGATCTCCGGCTCTTCCTTGTGGCGTGGGCGGAAATTCATGACACAAAAGCGCAATTTCCCGCCGGGCCGCCCCAAGGGAAATTAGCCCCCTCGGGGGGCAGCGAACCACACGCAGTGGGGAGCGTGGGGGTGCGATTTCCCGCCGGGCCGCCCCAAGGGAAATTAGCCCCCTTGGGGGGCAGCGAAACACACGAAGTGGCGAGCGTGGGGGCCATCACTATGGGCGGCGCAGCAGGTTCAGGTGCCGCACCAGTTGCTCCGAGGCCAATTCAAGCGTCATCAGGTATTCATCGACGCGACCACGAAAATAGCGCCAAAAAATGAGCGAGGGAATGGCAATGATGAGGCCGAAGGCGGTGTTGTAGAGCGCCACCGAAATGCCATGCGCCAGTTGCGCAGGATTGCCGCCGCCCATGCCACCTGAAACGCCGGCAGTCGGCGCTTGCGAACCGAAAATTTCGATCATGCCGACCACCGTGCCAAAAAGGCCCATCAAGGGCGCGGCTGAGGCGATGGTGGCCAAGGCATTGAGGTAACGTTCCAGCCGGTGCGCCACGACGCGCCCGGTTCCTTCCATCGTGGCACGCAAATCCGCCTCGGAACAGCGCGGGTTGGTGTTCAGCGCCCTGAATCCGCTGGCCAAAACTTCGCCCAAGGCAGAGTTTTGTTCCAGTTGGGCCACAACATCTACTGAAGGCACGTTGTGCCGGGAAACGGCCAACACTTCCTCGAGCAGTTTGGGCGGAGCGACCTTGGCCGTTTTCAGGCTGACGAAGCGTTCGATAACCAGGGCCATCGCCAGAATGGAGCAGGCGATCAAGGGCCAAATGGGCCAGCCGGCGGCTTGTATGATTGAAAACAAGGGGCGTCTTTCACAGGGGGTTGAAATGCTGCCAGATTATGGCTTACCCAAGAACCCGTTCATGCTCCTGATTTGGCGCACAGATTCTGTGGATAACTTTGTGAAGAAGTCGCCCCACAGGCACTCCAAA
This sequence comes from Rhodoferax sp., assembly GCA_031373455.1. Taxonomy (GTDB): domain Bacteria; phylum Pseudomonadota; class Gammaproteobacteria; order Burkholderiales; family Burkholderiaceae_C; genus JANYCG01. The sequence continues at coordinate 3,917 of JANMMR010000065.1, read as the reverse complement.
CCCGCGCCAATTCTCGCGAATGACAGTTTGATGACAAATTGAGCAGATAAAAATTCAATGAAATCAATCACTTGCTATGAAAACCCGTCGTTTCGCGGGGTCTTCTGCCCAATTTGCAACAAAGCACCGCGTCTGTGGAGCACTTTGCCGGCCAAACCCGGCTGCAAGCTGCTTTTTTGCTGATGTTTGACAACCAAAACCCAGCAAATACGCCGCCCGTGTGGCCAATTGGCGCGCTGGTTCGCGCCATTGCTGACACCTTGCAGGCGCGATTCAATCCTGTTGCGGTGCGCGGCGAGATTTCGGGCTTCTCAAGGGCATCCAGCGGTCATTGTTACTTCACGCTGAAGGACGATTCCGGGCAAATCCGCTGCGCCATGTTTCGCCGTGCGGCCACACTGCTTGATTTCCAGCCGCGAGACGGCGCGCTGGTCGAGTTGCGTGGCCGGCTGGACGTGTACGGACCGCGCGGTGAGCTGCAACTGATCGTGGAGTCGATGGGCCTGGCTGGCGACGGCGCCTTGCTGGACCAGTTTTTGCGCTTGAAGGCGAAACTCGCCGCCGAGGGCTTGTTTGACGCGGCCCGCAAGCGGGCGATTCCGGTGGCGCCGCGGGGCATCGGCATCGTGACGTCGCTGGACGCAGCGGCGCTGGCAGACGTCGCCACCGTGCTGAAACGGCGGGTACCCCACATTCCGGTGGTGCTGGCCAATGCCACCGTGCAAGGCGCCAATGCGCCGGGGGAGTTGGTGCGTGCCCTGGAGCACCTGTATCGGCTGCATGCGCCGGGCCACAACGGCGTTGCCATTGACGTGATCCTGCTGGTGCGAGGCGGCGGGTCGCTGGAGGATCTGGCAGCCTTCAACGACGAGAGCCTTGCCCGCTGCCTGGCCCGAAGCACGGTGCCGGTGATCAGCGGGGTAGGCCACGAAACCGACTTCACGATTGCCGATTTTGTCGCCGACCTTCGCGCCCCCACGCCAACCGCCGCCGCTGAACTCGCCGCGCTGCCGCGCGAGCATTGGCTCGACGCGCTGGAGGCTCTGGAGGGTGGGCTGCGGCTTGCGCTTCAGCGCGTGCTTGATACGGGTCAACAATCATTGGACGGCATGGCCGCGCGCCTGGGGCGGCCTTCGGCTTTGGCCAGCCAACGGCGGTTGACGCTGGATTTCCAGCGACAACGGTTGGGTTTTGCGTCGCTTCAAATCGTGAAACAAGGCGCCCAAACGCTCAAGCGTCTGGCCCTTGACATGCCGGCCACCGCCGGGCGGTCACTGCAACAGCGGCACCTGCGCCTGGAGCGGTGTGGCTTGCGTCTGGCCAGCATTGATCCGCAGCGCATTTTGCAGCGTGGGTATGCCTGGGTGATTGACGCCAAGGGCCAGGTGGTGACCTCAAGCGCCGCGTTGACCATTGGGCAGGACTTGACGCTGCGCCTCAAGGACGGGCAGGCCGGTGTCAAGGTAACTTCGGGGCCGTGATCGACAATCCTTGAGACGGCGTGAGGCTAGCAGGCAGGCAAGCAGCCTGCTGGCGCCCAGCCCCAAAAAAAAGGGCCGCGTAGCGGCCCTTCGGTCAGCCAGAAAAACTGGCCGGCAAACGTGCTTACAAGCCGCCGTTTTGTTGCGCGACCATGCAAAACAGCATGGGGATCGACAACATCGTATTGGCCCGTGAAGTCAACATGGCCAGCCGCGCCGCTTTGGCCTTTTCGGCCGGTTCAACGGTCACGATGCCAAGCGCCTTCTTCTGGTTCGGCCAGATGATGAACCAGACGTTGAACGCCATGATCAGCGCCAGCCACATGCCGATGCCAATGGCGGTAAACGGTTTTTGCAGTCCCAGCGCGGCCATGATGTAGCCACTCATGGCGGCCAGCAGCACACCGGTCACCACGGTTGCCAAAGCGGCCCAGCGGAACCAGAACAGGGCCGTGGGGGCAATGACTTTGCTCACGGCCGGTTTTTGCTCGTCCGGAATTTTTGGCATGGACGGAATCTGCACAAAATTGAAGTACCAGAGCAAACCGATCCACATTACACCGCACAGGACGTGCAACCAGCGCATGAAGAAAGTGGTCCAGGCGTGACTCATGCTGACGTTGCCGCCTGCCACGAGGATCAGCACCACCAGCAGTACAACACCCGCCAATACCGTTCGGCCCAGCGATTGAAAAATGGCACCCATGATTTGTTCCTTTGTAAAGTTGACGGCGTGATTATGGCGCAGTCCAAACCCCGGCCGCTGCCGTGCGCGCGGGCCGCCCGAAAGGGGCTACCTGGTGAGGTTGGGGCGAGGCTACCGGGCGGGCGGGGCGGTACCGGGCAGCCCGGACAGAACGGCGCCGGCCTTGATGCCTTTTTTGTCGAACCAGCCCTGGTTCATTTCCAGCACATAACGCACTGGCTTGGCGGAACAATGGGAATCGGTGGTTTGTGGCTTCATGTCGGCCAGGTTCACGATGGTGCCATCGTCGGCCACAAACGCTGCCGTCAGTGGCAGCAAGGTATTTTTCATCCAGAAACACTGCTGGTTGGCTTGCTCAAACACAAACAGCATGCCCTCCACCTGGGGCATCTCCTTGCGGAACATCAGGCCGATCTGGCGCTGTTCGGGCGTTTGCGCCACTTGCGCCGTGATCTGGTGCATGCCAGCCGACAACTTGATGCGCGGCAAAGTGGTCTGGGGCGCGTCTTGCGCGATGGCGGTTTGCCCGGCCAGCGCGGCAACAACCAGCAACAAAAAAGCGGCGATCCTGATGGGTTGGAAGGTCATTTGCATCACTCCATTGTGCGTGAGGTGAATCCGGATTCAGCCCGCAAGGGCGGAAAAACCCCGAAAAAAAAGCCCACTGACGTGGGCTTTTTTCGAGAGATCAAGAATTACTTCTTGGCTTCTTCTTTCTTGGCAACTGGCTTGACGTTCGATTTGACTTTCTTGGCAGCCATTTTTTCTTCTTTGGCTTTCTTGGCAGCAGCAGCTTTTTCAGCTTTGGCAGCCTTGGCAGCAGCAGCTTTTTCAGCTTTCATGGCTTTTGCATCAACTTTTTTCTCTTCAGCCTTGGCAGCAACTGCGGGTGCAGCAGCGGCAGCAGGAGCAGCAGCGGCGGGAGCAGCAGCAGCAGGCTTGGCGGCGGGAGCAGCAGCAGGAGCAGCGGCTTGGGCGAAAGCGCCAACGGCGAACAGGCCAGAAATCAGGGCGGCGAGCAGTTTGTTCATGTCTAAATCCTTTAAATCACGTGAGTTTGGAAGTTTCCCTCCTGAATTACCAGAAGGCCCATCCGTAACGGCGGCACTTTAAAGCTGGTTGACAGGATTAGTAAATTTTTTAAAGTTAGAATCGTAGGCTCGAGACAAATAGCCAGCGTCCAGGTCTGCGCACGGGCTCACATTTCCTGGTTCCCGGTGCTGGTCCGCCCGCGCCGGCTTTTCCTTTTCTGTATCCCCACTTAGACAACGGAGCGATTTCCATGTACCAGCACATCAAGGTGCCCTCAGCCGGCCAGAAAATCACTGTCAACGCCGACAACTCCATCAATGTGCCGGACCAGCCGATCATTCCGTTCATCGAAGGCGACGGCACCGGCCTGGACATCACGCCGGTCATGCTCAAGGTGGTTGATGCGGCGGTGGCCAAAGCCTATGGTGGCACGCGCAAAATTCACTGGATGGAGGTCTACGCGGGCGAAAAGTCGACCAACGTGTATGGCCCCGATGTCTGGCTCCCCGAAGAAACCCTGAAGGTCCTGCGCGAGTACGTGGTTTCCATCAAAGGCCCGCTGACCACGCCCGTTGGCGGCGGCATCCGTTCGCTCAACGTGGCCCTGCGCCAGGAGCTTGATTTGTACGTTTGTCTGCGCCCCGTGCAGTATTTCGCCAGCGTGCCGTCGCCCGTGAAAGAGCCCCACAAGACCAACA
>JANMMR010000537.1:0-3275 GCA_031373455.1 Rhodoferax sp. | reverse complement strand
TGGTGCGCTCCAAAGGTGTGGGTGTGTATTTCGTCACGCAAAACCCGCTGGACATTCCCGATTCGGTGCTCGCGCAGTTGGGCAACCGCGTGCAACACGCCCTGCGCGCCTACACGCCGCGTGACCAAAAAGCCGTGAAGGCAACGGCCACGACAATGCGGCAAAAAGCCGGGCTCAACATCGAAACTGCCATCACCGAGCTGGCGGTGGGCGAGGCCTTGATCAGCCTGCTCGACGCCAAGGGCCGCCCGTGTGAGACCGAGCGCGTTTACGTGTTGCCGCCGGGCAGCCAGATCGGCCCGATCAAGCCGGAGCAGCGCCAAGCCCTGATGAAAGATTCACTGGTGGCGGGTGTCTACGAAAAAACCGAAGACCGCGACTCGGCCTACGAAAAAATCAAGGGCCGGGTGATGGCGTCATCGGCATCTTCAGCCCCGTCCAACGCGCAGGACGACAGCTTGCCCAGCGGCCCTTTGTCCAGCGGCTCGGGCGCGCCAATGGGTACAGCAGGCACGGCAGGCAAAGCTGAGGCAGCCGGCGGCGGCATGTTGGGCGGTATCACCGATGTGCTGTTTGGCACTACCGGCCCGCGCGGCGGCCGCCATGAGGGTCTGGCCACGAACATGGCGCGCTCCGCCGTGCGCACCATGGGCTCGGCAGTGGGCCGGGAGATCATCCGCGGCGTGCTGGGCGGGCTCTTTGGCGGCAAGCGGCGCTAACATACCCATTTTGGGTACGGTTTGGCCATTTTTAGCGAATTTAGCAAATTTTCATGAAGAAATCGCCTGTCAAGTCACGTGAATTGGACATTTATTGCTATTTATTTAATAGCATACACATTTCCCACCCTGTTCCCTCATTTCCGGATTTCCGAACGTCACCGCACCCTACCGAGCCACCATGACAGAAACCAGCCCTCGGCAACACATCCGCCTCACCTCCCACGCCGGCGGTTTTGGCGCCCTGCCCATCCAGTGGGCCGCCGCAACCGCGAGTGAACGCGGCCCGGTCATCGGCACCACCACCAAGCGCAGCCACCGCAACGTCATCGGCACGCACAGCGGCTCGTACAGCATTTACCGCGCGCTGGCCGTGGCCTCGGGCGGGCTTTCCAAAGACCACAAGGCCGACCTCACCAACACCTCGCCCACCACGCAAATCGGCCCGTACCCGCAGTGGAGCGAGCCCGGCCGCATCGTCGCCATGGACCCGTGGGGCGCAATGATTGCGGACGTGTTCCAGGACGAACTCGCCGCCGGGTATGACATCCGCCCGACCATTGCCGTCACGCAGGCCCACGTGATCCTGCCCGAGGTGATCGAGGCGCTGCAGTCCGGCCGCTTGAAGGCCGACGGCAAATACTTGACAGCAGGCGGCGCGGCGATGGTGACCAAAGTCGCCGTGGAGCCGGTGTGGTTTTTACCCGAGGTGGCGAAGCGTTTTGGTTGTACCGAGGCCGACCTGCGCCGCGTCTTGTTTGAAGAAACCGGCGGCATGTACCCTGAGCTTGTGACGCGCAGCGACCTGGAAGTCTTCTTGCCACCCATCGGCGGCCTCACGGCTTACATTTTCGGCAATCCAAAAGACCTGGCCAACCCCGAGATCGAACTCACCGCCCGCGTGCACGACGAATGCAACGGCTCTGACGTTTTCGGCTCAGACATTTGCACCTGCCGCCCCTACCTTACGCACGCGATTGAAGAATGCATCCAGGGCGCACAACGCGGCGGCGTGGGTTTGGTGAGTTATTTCCGCAAGGAAGGCCGCGCATTGGGCGAGGTGACCAAATTCCTCGTCTACAACGCGCGCAAGCGCCAACCCGGTGGCGACACGGCCGACCAGTATTTCAACCGCACCGAGTGTGTGGCCGGCGTGCAGGACATGCGTTTCCAGGAGCTGATGCCCGATGTGTTGAACTGGCTCGGCATCCGCAAAATCCATCGCCTCGTCTCCATGAGCAACATGAAATACGACGCCATCACGCGCGCCGGCATTGAGGTGGTCGAGCGTGTGAACATCCCCGACGGCCTGATTCCCGAAGATGCACGTGTGGAGATGGACGCCAAAATGGCCGCCGGTTATTTCACGCCAGGCGAGGTGCCCGATGCCGAGCAACTGAAAATCGCCAAAGGCCGGGGGCTGGCCGAGTGACACCCGAAGCCACTTTGCGCTCCACTGCAACCATCCGCACGCGGGCGCGGGCGCTGCTCGCTCGGGCGCGCGCCGGGCAGTCTGAATTCTTCACGGTGGACGACACCGCCCTCTCACCCTGTGCTGCGCGCGTTGTAGAAACTGCGCGCGAACGTTACCCCGACTTGAACATTCCGTACCACAGCCGCTGGCGGCATTTTGAGGCGGGCGGCGCAACCGGCAAAGTTGATCGCCTCTCCCGGCTCAACGACGAGTTGGGCAAAGTCTCGCTGGCCAAACGCGCGCGCGTGCACATCGACCTGGCCCTCGTCAGCGTGTTGCTCGACGCCGGCGCCGGCCCTGACTGGCGCTTTCACGACGCGCGCAGCGGCCACGTGTATGCCCGCTCCGAAGGCTTGGGCGTGGCCAGTTTCAACGCTTTCACAACCGGCCTTTTTTCCAGCAAACCCACCCAGCCCGCGCAGGCCGACGCCGCCGGTTTGCAAGCCATCACCGCGCGCCAGCTGGGCGACGCCTTTCAGGTGGCCAAAGACAATCCGCTGGTGGGCCTTGAAGGCCGCGCAGCACTCCTGCGACGCCTGGGCGAGGCCCTGCAAAACCAGCCCGAGGTGTTTGGTGGCGCTGGCGGCCAGTGCCGGCCAGGGCGCTTGTATGACCACCTGCTGCAGCAGGGAGGAGGAAGTGGCGAAGGCAGCAGCGTGGCGGCGCACGACATCCTGCAGGCCTTGCTCGGCACGCTCTCGGGCATCTGGCCTGCGCAAAACATGCTTGAAACTGCGCCCGGCACCGCCATCGCCCTGGGTGACTGCTGGCGCCACAGCGCGGTGCAAGGTGACGGGCCCGGCGACATCACCGCCGGCTGGATGCCCTTTCACAAACTCTCTCAATGGCTCACTTACTCGCTCCTTGAGCCGTTTGAATGGGCCGGCGTGGCCGTAACGGGGCTTGATCAATTGACAGGCCTGCCCGAATACCGCAACGGTGGCCTCCTGCTGGATGCCGAGGTGATCCGCCCCAAAGACGCCGCGCTGCTGCACGCCACCCATCAAGCGGGCGACGCCTTCATCGTCGAATGGCGCGCGCTCACCGTGGCCCTGCTTGACGAGCTCGCGCCGCTGGTACGC
>JANMMR010000521.1:0-2663 GCA_031373455.1 Rhodoferax sp. | reverse complement strand
CTTACAAAAGGCTTACCGAAAGTCCTTCCCAAAGGTTTTCCCAGCCGGCCGACCCACCAGAAAAGACTGCTGTTATGAAAATCGCTCAAGAAATCCGCGCCGGCAACGTCATCATGCACGGCAAAGACCCGATGGTTGTGCTCAAGACCGAATACAGCCGCGGCGGCCGCAACTCGGCCACCGTGCGCATGAAGCTCAAAAGCCTGATCGCCAACTTCGGCACCGAGGTGGTCTTCAAGGCCGACGACAAGATGGACCAGGTCATCCTGGACAAAAAAGACTGCACCTACAGCTACTTCGCCGACCCGATGTACGTGTGCATGGACGAAGAGTTCAACCAGTACGAAGTCGAATCCGAAAACATGGGCGACGCGCTCAATTACCTCGAAGACGGCATGACCGTCGAAGTGGTGTTTTACGACGGCAAAGCCATCTCCGTCGAGCTGCCCACCAGCGTTGAGCGCGAGATCACCTGGACCGAGCCCGCCGTCAAAGGCGACACCTCCGGCAAAGTCTTGAAGCCCGCCAAAATCGCCACCGGCTTCGAGATCGGCGTGCCGATTTTTGTGGCGCAGGGCGACAGGGTCGAGATTGATACGCGCACTGGTGAGTACCGCAAACGCGTCTGAGTTTCCAGCACTCTCAAAACAGGCTCCTTCGGGGACCTTTTTTTTGCCTGTTCGGGCTATAGTGTCTTTGCAGTTCAATGATGCTCGACGTTAGGCCGCACACCCGCTTCACCCGCGCCATCAATTTCAAGAAGGAGCACCATGGCCAAGTACCTGATCTCTTTTCCAAGCGCGGCGATGGTTGTGCCCGGTGGCGAATTAAGAGCGGTGGGCCGCGACGCACACGCTGTGATTGAAGAAGCAAAAGCCGCCGGTGTTTACGTCTTCGCCGGCGGAATCGACGAAAGCGTAACGCCCGTACTTGTCTCTGCTGACGGCGCGGTTGCAAAGGGTGGCTATTCGTGGGCGCCCACGCTCAGCGGCGGCTTCACCGTGCTGGAACTGCCTTCGCGCGATGAGGCCATTGCGTGGGCGGCGCGCATCGCAAAGGCCTGTCGCTGCCACCAGGAACTGCGCGTCTTCGGGCTCGACACGCAGTCCTGAGAGCATCACACAACTTCTCTATGCGCTCTCGACATCTCTTCATCGCCGCGTTCGTCGTTCACCTCGTCCCACTGGCAGCGTGGGCCGCGTTCAAGCCCATCCGCGTCTTCGCACCTGAATTGCTCGGCTTGCACTGCAGTGCCCAAGGTGTTTGTGTCGACGATGTGTCCCGCCTCGCCGAAGCGACTGAACTGAAAGTAGAAGCCGTGGCCTTCGTCAATCAGAACGTCGGCCGCATTCAGCAGGTTCCCCGCGCCGTCTTTTGTTCCACAAACCAGTGCGCCAAGGCATATGGCTTCAGCAGTCAAGGGGCCTACAACGTAGGAACCTACGGGTTGGTTGTGTCGCAGCGCGGCTGGCATTCGTACTTTGTGCGCCACGAACTGATCCATCACCTGCAGAACGAAAGGCTGGGCAACCTCAACGCCTGGCTCTTCAAGCCAAACTGGTTCCTGGAAGGCATGGCCTACTCGCTCAGTGAAGATCCTCGCCGCCCACTTCCAGAGCCCCTGGAAGGATGGCGCAATCGATTTGAGCAATGGCTACCCTCTGTTGGTGAGTCAAATCTATGGCGGGCGGCAGACGCACTCAAGTGATGCATATCCCTCAGGCCAATCTCGAAAGTTGACCGTCCAGCCAGACCCCCCACAGCGCCAGTTCAACTTATCGCGCCAACCCCTGCTTCACCAGCCACTGCTGGATCAATTCCGCCACCTGGCCAGAGTTTTTGTCCATCATCACCATGTGGCTGTTGCCCCGGATGCCCTGGCCTGGCAAGTCCAGAACGTCCGTCACGCCGCCGAGTGCTTTGACGGCAGCGACGACAGCGCCAAGAGCGCCCTTGCCAGCGGCCTTATCCAGCGACGTTGCCCCAATTCAGCTCGGCTCGATTCCCAAATCGCGCAGACGCTTGGTGATCACCGGGAACTCTTCCGCATACATGGCCTGCGCCGGTTGCGGGCCGGTGATCATTGGCTCCAGGCCACGCTCCTTGATGGCACCAATCACTTCGGCGCTATTGGCTATGGCCTGGATTTCGGCAGACAGTCGGGCGACCACGGCATCGGGTGTGCGGGCAGGCACGAGGAAGGCCATCCAGACGCTGCGGTCGAAGAAGCTGTCGGCAATGCCCAACTCACGGAAGGTGGGAACGTTGGGCAATGCGCTGGACCGGTTGGGGCCCATCATCGCCAGGGGCACAATTTTTCCGGACAAGACGTGCGGGCGGGCCGTGCCGGCCGATGTCCAGCCGCAGTTGATGGTGTTGGTCAGCAAGTCCTGCAAGACGGGGGCTTCCCCGCGCTGCGGCACATGCACCGCGCCGAACTTCATCTCTTTGGCCAGGGTTTCACCGGCCAGATGGCCCAGGCTGCCAATGCCCCAGGTGCCATAAGACACCTGTCTGCCACTGGCCGCGACGAAGGCCTTGAACTCATCAAAATTTTTCACACCCAGGCTGGCGGGCACCGACACCAAAGCCGGGCTGCGCAGGATGGAGGCGACAAAACGGAAGTCTTTCTGCGGGTCATAGGGCAGGTTTTTGATCAGCAC
>JANMMR010000511.1:0-14014 GCA_031373455.1 Rhodoferax sp. | reverse complement strand
ATGCTGATCCGCGATTACGGGATGCCTCTGCTTGAGGGCCTGATGCTGGACCCACTGGTGGCCGCTGGCCGCCATGAATTCCTTTTTGTTGCCAGTGCCTTGCCCATTGTGGGCGCCACCGGCAGCCCGCTTTCACCGGTCGCCGTATTATGAAAAAACGCCCTCTCGACGGTATTCGTGTCCTGGAAATTGCCTCCATGATTTTTGGCCCGGTGGCCGGGCAGTACCTGGGTGATATGGGTGCCGAAGTCATCAAACTGGAGCCGCCGGAAGGTGACCTCACCCGCTCGATCGGCCCGCGCAAGTCGCCCAAAATGGGCGCATTCTTCCTCACCAGCAACCGCAGCAAACGCAGCATTGTGGTGGACCTCAAACGCCCGCAAGGCATCGCGATCCTGCAAAAGCTGGTGGCCAAGACCGATGTGGTGTTGCATTCAATGCGCACACCCGCCGCCAAGCGCCTGGGCCTGGACTACGCCACGCTTTCGGCCACCAACCCATCCCTCGTCTATTGCCACCTCACCGGTTACAGCGACGACGGCCTGTATGGCGAACGCCCGGCCTATGACGACATCATTCAGGCGGCTTCTGGCCTGGCCATGTTGCAGACGGTGGTGGCCGGGCAACCGCGCTTCATCCCGACCATCGTGGCCGACAAAATCAGCGGTGTACACGCGGCCTATGCGATTGTGCTGGCGCTGATGCACCGCATGCGCACGGGTGAAGGCCAGCAGGTTGACATCGCCATGTTTGAAACCATGGCTGCCTTCAACATGCTGGAGCACCAATGGGGTTATGCGTTTGAACCGCCGCTGGGGCCTATGGGATATTTGCCCGTGAGCTCGGCGACGCGCCGGCCCTACAAAACCAAAGACGGATTTTTGGCGCTGCTGCCGTATTCGGACGCGCACTGGAACAGCTTTTTTGCATTGGCAGGCGAGCCGCAGATCATGAAAGACGAGCGGTTTTCCACCTTTGCTGCGCGGCAAAAACACTTTCGCGAGGTGTGGGATGAAATCGAGCGCCAGGTCGCCCGCAAAACCAATGCCGAATGGTTGACGCTGTTGACCCCGCAGGACATACCGTTTTCGGTGGTCAACAAACTTGAAGACCTGACCACCGACCCGCACCTGGAAAGCGTCAAGTTCTGGGAAATGATGGAACACCCGACCGAAGGCACCTTGCGCATGCCGCGCAATGCCATCGCCATGAGCGCCACGCCACCTGCGATCACGCGGCTGCCGCCCAATCTGGGTGAACACAGCGCGGAAATTTTGCGCGAATACGCCTTTGACGAACCCAGCATTGCTACTTTGACCGCTCAGGGTGGCGTGTGCGCGGCAGCGGCTTGAAAACGATTTCAAAATGATTCCACGCACCCTCTTCAGCCCGGACCACGATGTCTTTCGCGACACCGTGCGCCGTTTCATTGCAGAACACGTTACGCCTTTCCATGCCGATTGGGAAAAGGCCGGCCAAGTGCCGCGTTCACTGTGGCACAAAGCCGCAGAACTGGGCCTTTTATGCTGCAACGTGCCGGACCAATACGGCGGCATGGGCGGCGACTTCCTCTACAGCACGATCCTGATTGAAGAAATGGCGCGGGCTGGCGCCACCGGGCCGACGTTTTACCTGCATTCCGACATCGTGGCGCCGTACCTGGTCGACTTCGGCACAGAACAACAAAAGCAGATGTGGCTGCCCAAGATGGCGACTGGCGAGGTGGTGGTGGCTTTGGGCATGAGTGAGCCATCTGGCGGCAGTGACGTGCAGGCCATGCGCACCCAAGCCATTCGCGATGGCGACGACTATGTCATCAACGGGCAAAAGGTGTTCATCACCAATGGCCACAGTGCTGACTTGTTGCTGCTTGCTTGCAAAACGGACCCGAAAGCACGAGGAAAAGGCGTCAGCCTGATCCTGGTGGAGACTGACCGGCCGGGCTTTACGCGCGGGCGCAAGCTGGAAAAAATCGGCTGCAAGGCGCAAGACACGTCGGAGCTTTTCTTCTCCGACCTGCGCGTTCCCGTCAGCAATTTGCTGGGTGCCGAAGGGGCCGGGTTTTCGATGTTGATGACGCAACTCTCGCAGGAGCGTCTGGTGCAGGCGATACGCGGCGTTTCAAGCTCCGAAGCGGCCTTGCAATGGACGATTGACTACGTGACCGAGCGCAAGATGTTCGGACACACGCTGGGTGATTTCCAGAACACGCGTTTTAAACTGGCCGGATTACACGCCGAAGTGTTGGCGCAACGCGTATTTGTCGACCGCTGCATCGAGTTGCACCTGCAGGGGAAATTTGACGCCACCGACGCCGCCGCCGCCAAACTGGTCACCACCGAGCTGCAGGGCCGCGTGATGGACGAGTGCCTGCAGTTCTTTGGCGGCTGGGGCTATATGTGGGAATACCCGATTGCCCGCGCCTTTGCCGATGCGCGCATGTGCCGTGTGGGTGGCGGTGCGGTGGAAGTCATGCGCCAGATCATTGGCAATGCGCTCTTGCCCAAAGCCGGCAAAGCCGCTTGAGGAGCCGCCATGAATGAAGATATCCGCGAAGCGGTGATGAGCCTCAAACGCGAGCGCATTGTGGCAGCGGCCGTGGACCTGTTTTACCAACACGGTTTTGGCAACACCACGCTGGACCAGGTGGCCGAGCAAATGGGCATGACCAAACCTTTCATTTACGCCCACTTCAGTTCAAAAACGGAACTGCTGGCTGCTATTTGCGCCCAGGGCATCAGTGTGTCGCTTCAGGCCATCAACCGGGCGCTGGCCTCTGCAGGGTCGTCGCGTGAACGCCTTCAAGCCTTTGCCAACGACTTCATGCTGGCGGTTCTGGAAAGCCAGAAACACATTGCCATCTACACCCGCGAGGAAAAAAACCTCGACACCGCCGACCGCGAAACCATCCAGAACATGCGCCGCGAGTTTGACCGCAAACTTACCGGTCTGCTCGACCAGGGCGTGGCACTGGGCGAGTTCGCCATCGACGAAACACCCCTTGCGGCGCTGGCCATTGGCGGCATCGCCAGCTGGGCGAGCGTCTGGTACCGCCCGGGCGGACGGCTTGCCGCACAAGACATTGCGCTCCGGATGGCTGGCATGATGCTCGCGATTACACAAGTCGACAACCCGCAAAAGCGGGAAGATCACCTCATACCCGAAAAGGAAACCACACCATGATCACACGACGCTCCATCATTCAGGCGGCGGTGGGCTCCGCGCTGCCTTTGGCACTGCCTGGCGCCTTTGCCCAGAGCACCAACTGGCCAGAAGGCGTGGTCAAAATCGTCGTGCCGTTCACGGCAGGCGGTGCTTCCGATATCTTGACCCGCGCTCTCGCTGAAAAACTGCAGGGCAGGCTGGGCCAGAATTTTGTTGTGGACAACAAAACCGGGGCTGGCGGCAACATCGGCATGCAGGCTGTCAAGGCCGCACCGGCAGATGGCTACACCATTGCCTCGGCAACGATTGGCACCTTGTCGATCAACCAGTTCCTGTTTGCCAACCTGGGCTACGACCCGGTCAAAGACTTCGACTATGTTTCAATGATCTGGCAAAACTGCAACGCGTTTGTCGTTTCAGCCAATCACCCGGCAAAAACCGTGCAGGAGTTCCTCGAGTGGGGCCGCAAACAGGCCAAGGGTGTCAGTTTCGGGTCTGCCGGTGTAGGCACCACGCCGCACCTGGCTGGCGAATTGTTCCGCGTGCGAACCAACCTCAAGGCCGTGCACATTCCCTACCGTGGTGCGGCCCAGTCGATGCCGGCGCTGATCGCCGGCGACACAGACTTTGCCATCGACAACATCGCCAGCTACACGCCCCTGATCAAATCCGGAAAGGTCAAGGCATTGGCCGTAACCGCCGCAGAACGCTGGCCGACCCTGCCCGACGTGCCCACGATGGCGGAAGCGGGCGTGCGTGATTTCATCATCACATCCTGGGGCGCGTTTGTGGTGCCCAAGGGTACGCCCGCTGCCGTTGTTTCAAAGCTGTCAGCTGCCATCCAGGCGATTGCAGCCGAGCCCGCCATGCAGCAGCGTTTTCTGGAAACGGGCGCCCGTGCGGTGTCTAGCACCCCGCAGGAAACCGCGGCTTTTGCCGAGCGCGAACGCGTGAAATGGAAAGAAGTGGTTCAGTTGTCTGGCGCGAAGATGGAATGAAAATCACCTGTCAACCATCGGAACGATCGAAACCAGGGAGACAGTTTTGAGCCTGCGTGACAAATCCTGCGTAACGGGAATTGGCGAGACTGCCTACATGCGCGGCTCAACCAAGACCGCGTTTGAATTGCAGATCGAGTCGTCCCTTAAAGCCATCAACGATGCGGGCCTGACCCCGAAGGACATCGACGGCATCATTCCGATTGGCATTGTCAGCGGTACTGCAGACGACTTCATCGACAACTTCGGCTTGCCCGATTTGCGTTTCTCGGCCGTGGTTCCGCACGGTGGCGCGAGCCCGGCCATGGCCCTGCAATGTGCTGCGGCGGCGGTGGCCAGCGGCGCCTGCAACCATGTGCTGATCACCTTCGGGCGCAATGTGAGCGCGGCCGCCAACAAGGCCGGTGCGCGCATCCACAACATGCCGCAGTTCCACTTTGTCACCGAGTTTGAATACGCCATGGGGGCCGCCGCCCCTGCGCAGCTTTACGCGCCCATGGCCCGCCGCCACATGGAGTTGTACGGCACCACCATCGCGCAGTTTGGCGAGGTGGCCGTAGCCTGCCGCGAGCACGCCCTGCTCAACGGCAATGCCGTGATGAAAAAACCCATCACGCTGGAAGACCATCGCAACTCCCGCATGATTGCCGACCCGTTCCGTTTGCTTGATTGCAGCCTGGAGAGTGATGGCGGGGCGGCCGTGGTGATCAGCGCCACCGAACGCGCGGGTGATTTGCGCCACCGCAAGGTTTACATCTCGGGTGTGGCCGAAGGTCACCCGGATTCGCCAGGCGCGATCACGCAGCGACCGGACATGACCAGCCTCGGTATCGCGAAGGCCGCGCCCCGGGCTTTCCAGATGGCCGGCGTGACGCCAGCCGACATTGACGTGGCCGAGATTTACGACTGTTTCACCTACGCCGTGATCCGCCAACTCGAAGATATGGGTTTTTGCGCCAAAGGTGAAGGCGGCCCGTTTGTCGAGGGCGGTCGCCTGAAACTTGGTGGCGCGCTGCCAACGAATACACACGGCGGCCTGTTGTCGCAGGCGCACGTCTGGGGCCTGAACCACATCGTGGAACTGGTGCGCCAGTTGCGGGGTGACGCGGGGCTGGCTCAGGTTAAGGACGCGGAGGTGGGCTTGGTCACCGGTTACGGTGACATGGGCGACGGCGCGCTGGCCATCATGCGCAGGAGCTAGATATGGTTGCAACCGCCCCCGACACGGTCGCGAGACCCAACCCACCCACCAGCGAACTGGCACGCCCCTACTGGGAAGCGGCGTCGCAGGGCAAGCTGGTTTTGCAATCTTGCAGCGCCTGCGGCAAGATTCGCCACTATCCGCGCATGTTGTGCGACGCCTGTTACTCGGATGCGGTGACCTGGGTTCCCTCCCGTTGCGTGGGCAAGATCCACAGCTGGACGGTCGCCCACCACGCGTTTCACCCGTCCTTCGCGGCCGAGTTGCCTTACACCCTGGTCACTGTTGATCTGGAAGAAGGCGTGCGAGCGCTGGGCCGATGGCGCGGTGACGCGACCATGGCCATTGGGCTGGCCGTCATGGGGAAGTTTGAAAACCGGGAAGGTGGTGTGGACCTGGTGTTTACGCCGCAGTGCTGACGATAAACTCTCGGGTATGAAATCTGCCCCCGCCCGCAAGACTCCGGCGACCACTGCCGTTGCGAAGACCAAGCCCTCGCCAGGCACGAAATCCCCATCCGCCGCCCCATTTGAAGACATCCGCGATGCCGTAACCCGCCTCAAGCGCGAGCGCATCATCGCCACAGCGGTGGAGCTCTTCCACAACAATGGGCTGGGCAACACCACATTGGAAGCCGTGGCTGAAAAAATGAACGTGACCAAACCGTTCATCTACTCGCACTTCAGGTCCAAGGGTGAGCTTCTGGCTGAAATTTGCTCACACGGCATTCGCGCCTCGCTGGATGTGTTGAACCGGGCCGTTGCTTCCGAAGGCACGACCACCGAAAAGGTTCAAACGATGGTGCGCGATTTCATGCTTGCTGTGCTGGAGAACCAGGGCCACATCGCGATCTACACCCGGGAGCAGAAGCATTTGTCCAAACCCGACAGCGACGCCATCGACAACATGCGCCGTGAGTTCGACCGCAAATTTTCTGGCCTTCTGCGCGAAGGTGTTACCAATGGCCAGTTTGTCGTGGACGACGTCCAAATGGCGTCCCTGGCCATCGGCGGCATTGTCAGCTGGTCATACGTCTGGTACCGCCCCAGCGGGCGCCTGAGTGCGGTGGAAACAGCTGAGCGCATCACCGACTTGGTGCTGGCCATGATCCAGGCCAAGCCAGCAGGTCGCGGCCACAATGCCGCAACCGCTGCAGCTTCGGCCCCGGCCAAATCCGGCAAAAAACTGACGGCGAAATAACCGCCAGCGTCCGCTTCAAGCTGCAAGCGCGCCCAAAACCTCTTCGTTGTGTTGCCCGAGCGCGGGCGCCTGGCAGTGGATGGCATTGCCCTGCCCGTTGAGCAACAGCGGCTGGCGCAACAGCCTTTGCCGGCCGTTGGGCCCGTCTACGTCGATAGCCATCTGGCGCGATGCCATTTGCGGGTCTGCCAGCACCTCATGCAGGCGACGCACAGGGCCGAAGGCGATGCCCAAAGATTCGAGTTTTTGATACAAGGCCTCATAGGGCCATTGCAAAACGGCCGCGCGAAGTTGCGGCCCAATTTCTGCGGCGCGTGCACTGCGGTCGACCTCGTTCAAATTTGCAAACTGGTTCAACCCGACCAGCTGGCACAGGTCTGCCCACATGTTGTCTTCACCCGCGATGCTGAGTGTGATCTGTTTGCCGTCTGCGGTCGCGAACAGGCCATACCCCGGGTCTTGCGGCGGCAGGATGCGTGTGGGGAGATTGTTCATAGGCGGCACAAGAAACGGTGTCATCCAGCTCACCAGCGAGTCGAGCATGGATACGTCAATCGTACTGCCTTGGCCTGATGTTTTGCGGGCATACAGGGCGCTGACCACGCCCATGGCAGCAAACATGGCCGATGAAATGTCCGCCAGAGGAAGCATTGGCAGCGAGAGCCCAGCTTCCTGCCCGACCGGTACGTCGATCATCCCGGCAGCGGCCTGAATGCTCAGATCGTGGCCTGCAACGCCGACATTGGGGCCGGTTTGTCCAACTGACGAGATCGATACATAAACCAGCGAGGGTTTTCGTTGGCGCAAACTTTCGGCATCAATTTTCAGGCGGGCCATCACGCCGGGGCGAAACCCCTCCATCACCACGTCGGCGGTATCGACCAAGCGCAAAAAATCGGCATGGCCCTGCTCCGATTTGAGGTCCAGCGTGACAGAGCGTTTGTTGCGGTTGAAGGAAGTGAACAGGCCGGTGAAGCGCCGCGAAGGGTCACCTTTGCCGGGCCGCTCCACCAGGATGACGTCGGCGCCCAGGTCGGCCAGCAGCATCGTTGCATAAGGGCCGGGGTATTGCTCGGCCATCGTGAGCACGCGCACGCCGGTCAAGGGAAGCGTTGCCATTGGGCGTATCCTTTCGCACTGGAATTATTTTCTACCAATGAGTATAACATTGGCAACTGGTTTTTTGGTTTCCGATTGGATGAACGGGAACAGCCACCGGGATCCCAGACTTGATAAAACCTGAATACTTGGTAGAATTTTCCTATTTAAGAATATATTTTCGTATTTTGGAAATTCTAAATACCGAAAATTGCAATACCTAATGGAGACAAGATGATCTGGCACCTCAAGGCAGCAGCGATATTTGCGGTTTCAATGGCCCTGAGTGTTGCCGCACACGCATTTCCCGACCGTCCGGTTCGCCTCATCGTGGGTTTCGCTCCGGGCGGCTCCGATATCTCCGCCCGTTTGGTGGCCCAGAAATTGTCCGAGCTTTGGGGCCAGCCCGTGGTCGTCGACAACCGGCCCGGTGCCGCCGGAAACATTGGTGCCGACGCCGTTGCCAAGGCTGCACCCGATGGCTACACCCTGTTGCTCCTCGTCAACTCCTACACCATCAATACCTCGGTGTACAAAAATCTCTCCTGGGATTTGCTGCGTGATTTCGCGCCCATCGGCCGGTACGCCACATCGCCCATGGTGGTCGTGGTCAACGACAAAATGCCAGTCAAAAACTTTGCCGAGTTCGTCGCTTACACCAGGGCCAATCGGGGCAAAGTCAACTACGGCTCCGCCGGCACCGGCACGGCACCTCACTTGGCGGGCGAGTTGTTCGCCATGCGCTCCGGACTGGAAATGACGCATGTGCCTTACAAAGGCTCAGCCCCTTCCGTCACAGCCCTGGTAGCCGACGAAGTGCAGGCCTCGTTTGGCGCCATGTCGGCCTTTGACGGCATGGTCAAGCAAGGCCGTCTTCGCGCTTTGGCCGTCACGACGGCGAACCGCTTCCCGCAATTGCCTGACGTTCCCACCGTCTCGGAAAGCGGTCTTCCGGGTTTCGATGTGGACATCTGGTACGGTTTGGTGGCGCCCGCCAAGACACCTGCTGCCATCGTGAAAAAACTCAGCGACGACCTGGCCCGAGTGATGGCAGACATTGACCTTCAATCCAAATTGCGCGAGCGCGGCCTGGAGCCAGCCTACCTGGACAGCCCCAAAACCGGTGAGCTGCTCAAACGGGACGTTGCCCGTTGGCGCGACCTTGCCAACACCCTCAAGCTGGTCCTTGAATGACAGTCGCGGCCGCGACCATTGTGGAAGCCTGGGACCGGTTGCTGGATGCGCTGCACCCGGACGCGCAACCCGAGCCTGGCAAAGGTCTTGAGTTCTGCTTTTCCGGTCTCCAGCGGCCGGAGTGTGTGCTGACCCATTCCTCTGGTAGTGTGTACACCTCCGACCGGCGCGGTGGCGTTTTGAAGCTCCACCCGGACGGCAGCCAGAGCCTTACCTGCACCTCCAGCCTGCTTCCAAACGGCATTGCGATGCAGCCCGACGGCGGCTTTCTGGTGGCCAATCTGGGGGAACAAGGTGGCGTCTGGCGCATTGCGCCGGATGGCACACAGTCACCCTGGATGACGGCGGTCGACGGGCGCAACATTCACCGCGTCAACTTCGTCCTCAACGACCACATTGGGCGGGTTTGGGCCTGCATCAGCGCCACCGATGGTGGCGACAACTACCCGCTTCACACAGAGACGGGCTACATCGTTCTGCGCGACGAAAAGGGTACCCGCATGGTTGCGGATGGCCTGCATTACACCAATGAATGCCGTGTCAGCCCTGATGGCAATCACCTTTATGTGAACGAAACTTTTGGCCGGCGCTTGTCCCGATTCCGCATAGGGCCACAAGGCGAACTGACCGGTAAGGAAATCTTGTCCCGATTTGGCGACGGCGATTTTCCCGATGGGCTGACACTTGACGCGCAAGGCGGCGCCTGGGTTGTCTGTGTGGGCAGCAACCGCCTCTACCGGGTCGCACCGGATGGCGAACGCATCACCGTGATTGACGACGCGGTTGTGGAAACAACGTCAGAGTTGGAGGCAGCATTTGCTGCCGGCACACTGAACCGGCCCCAGTTGTCGGCGGCCCGCGGACGCAGGTTGAGCAACATCACCTGCCTGGCCTTTGGCGGCGCCGACCTGCGCACCGCTTACCTTGGTTGCCTGGCCGGTGATTCCCTTGCAAGTTTTCGTTCTCCGGTGCCAGGGGTTCAACCTGTGCACTGGAACTGGCCATGAGTGTTGGCCGGTGAGGCGATAGCGATTTGTGCCGATGTCCACCCCGGCCTAAGCATCTTGAAATTTGATCGTAGAAAAACATACCCGCCGGTAGAAATGGTGTTATACTTTTCGTAAAACAGTAATAATTTTCGCATTTTCGAATATTTGAACAAGCTTCAAACAAGGAACTGACATATGGGCATTCGACCTCAAGTCGGGGTAATTGGCAGTGCGGTCTTCGCACCCAGAACCCCGGAAAACACCACGCTGGAAGAGGCGCTGCATGCGGTGACCAAAGCCGCGCTGCGCGATGCCGGCATGGCCATTGAAGACATCGACGGCATCGTTGTGGCTTCATGTGACCAGCTCGACGGCCGAGCCATTTCCATCATGATGGCCTCGGGCTCGGTGGGCGGCGTGGGCCGCGACATCCTGTCCACTCCGTCAAGCTCTGAACACGCGTTTGTATTGGCGACCCTCAGGGTGCGCTCGGGCCTGTACCAGACCCAGCTGGTGGTGTCCTGGAGCCCGCTTGAAGTCAATTCGATCAGCGAGACACAGCGGCTCTCCAACGATCCCTATTTCCACCGCGCACTGCCACTGGACGATCTGGCCTCCCATGCGCTGCAAGCCAACGCCCTGGAGGCCAAGGTGCCCGGATTGCGCGATGCGGTGATCACCGTAACGGAAAAAAACCGCCGTCACGGCGCCTGGGCGCACCCGGAATACGCCAGCGCACCCCGCGAGCCCGTCCTGATTGCCAACAGCAAAATGCTGCGCTGGCCGATCACCGAGGGCATGGTGTCAGCGCCGGCATTTGCCGCCGTGGCGCTTGTGGTGGCCAGTGGCGAGTGGATCGCCGCGCGCGGCAACTGCAAAACCGCCTGGGTGCATGGCACTGGCTGGGCCACTGAAACCGCTTTTCTGGGAGACCGCGATCTCGCCACCCTGCCCTCGCTGGCTGCAGCAGCAACCCAGGCTTATGCTGAAGCCGGCATCAATGCCAAGGCTCCGAAGTTCGATCTAGCCGAAGTGGCTGACGCCACGCCCTACCAGGAACTGGTGGCGCTCGAAGGCCTCGGGCTGTGCCAACGTGGCCAGTGGGTCAAAGCCGTGAACGACGGCCAATTTGCACAAGGCAGCGCAACCCCGGTGAACCTCTCCGGCGGCGCCACCTCCTTCAACCCGGTGTTCTGCACCGGCCTGATGCGCATTGCCGAAGCGGCCGACCAGACCCGGGGCTGCGCCGGCGCGCATCAGAAAAAATCAGTCCGCAAAGCCGTCGCGCATGGCGCCAGCGGCTTTGCCATGCAATACAACACGGTGGTCGTGTTCGGCCATGAACCCAAGGAGATCAAGCCATGACCGCGCCCCGAGTAGGCATCATTGGCATCGGCCAGTCGGACTTCAAAGCGCGCAGGCGCGACGCCAATTACCCGGAGCTTGTTCGCGAGGCGGTTGCCTTGGCATTGGGCGATGCGAAACGCGAGCTCGACGACATCGAGGCCGTGGTGTATTCACTCGCCCCGGACGCGCTCCTGGGCATCGGCAATGCCGAGCGCCTGGGCGTGGATGCGGTGGGCGCGCGCAGCAAACGCTTCATGCGCATCAACACCGGCGGCTCCACCGGCCTCTCGGCGCTGGCTGCGGCGCATTCCCACATCCTGGCCGGCGCCTGTGACCTGGTGATGGTGGCCGGCGCTGACAAGGTGGGTGAATGTGGCGATTCACAAACCATCCTCAACAAGATCTGGGACCCGATGTACGAGCGCGCCCTGCCGCTGGGCACCATCACCATGCTGGCGATGTCGGGCATTCGCTACATGCACAAATACGGCATGACGCAGGAAGACATGGCACGCATCGTGGTGAAAAACCGCGAACATGCCTCGCTCAATACCCATGCGCACCTGCGTGACCTGACCACCATCGACGAGGTGATGAACTCGCGCATGATTTCATGGCCGGTGAAACTCTTTGATTGCTGCCCGCAGTCCAGCGGTGGCTGCGCCATGGTGCTGGCCTCCGAGGAGTACATCACCAAAAACAAACTCGATGCGGTGTGGATCACTGGCGTCGCTCACAGCTCCGAGAGTTATTTCATTGGCGACCGCATGGGCAACGGCTTCACGGCCGACCACGCCGACGCGCAGGCGCTCGGCGAAGCCTGCCACCGGGCCTACAAAATGGCCGGCGTAACCGACCCCGTGAAACAGATCGATGTAGCCGAGATGTACGCGCCCTTCAGCAACACCGAGTTCCACGCCATCGAAGCGGCGGGCCTGGCGGCACTCGGGCAATCGCCCGCCATGTTGCGCGAAGGTTATTTCAAGATCGGCGGCGGCAACCCGGTGAACCCCTCGGGCGGCACCTTGTGCTCCAACGCCATCGCCGTCACCGCCATGGTGCGCGTGGCCGAAGTGGCCTTGCAGGTCTGGGGCCGCGCCGGTGGCCACCAAGTCAAGGGCGCCAAACGCGGCATTGCCAGCGGCAACGGCGGCGACCACCAATTCTTCGGCGCCATGGTCGTCGAAGCCTGATCCCAATTTCAGACAAAACACACAGAGGAAATCGACATGGAACTCATGACGCGCACGGAAAACTGGAACATCACCTACAAACACGCCTTGGGAGAAACCGCCAGCTGGTTTTTCACGCAGATCCGCGACAAGCAGGAAATCTATGGCCGCCGCGACCCGAAATCCGGCCGTGTGCTGGTGCCGCCCCGGGCTTTCTCCGATGAAACCCTGGAGCCGACCAAAGAGTGGGTGAAGGTGGGCCCCAAGGGCAAGATCGAGTGTTTCACCATCGTTTACGAAGCTTTCAACAACTTGCCTGATCCGCCGTACGCCTTTGGCTATGTGTTGCTCGAAGGCGCCGACACCGCGATTGGCGGTTACTTCAAGGGCATCGACCTGACTGATGGCGCAGCAGCGGCTGCCAAGCTGGCCATCGGCACGCCCGTGATCACGCGCTTTGCCAAAGAGCGTACCGGCGACGTGCTGGATTTCTGGTTCGAGCTGGCCTGACTCGGATGGGTTGCGGCAACAACTCCCGGTATTTCCATTCATTGACCCGAGGTAGACAAGCCATGGCTCATCAACAGGTTTCCGTATCCATCCCGCGCAGGCTCGTCCTCCAGGCAGGGGCAGCCCTGGTTGGCGGCGCGTCGCTGGGCCGGACAGCCGCCCAAGCGACAGACACACCGATCAAGATCGCCGTCGGTTTTCCGCCCGGTGGTTCGGGCGATTTGTTTGCCCGCATCCTGGCCGACGCCCTGCGTGAGGAGTTGTCGCGCCCGGTGTTGATTGAAAACAAACCCGGCGCGGGTGGCCTCACGGTGGCGGTGGGTTTCCTGCGCGCACCCAAAGACGGCACACAGTTGATGCTGGCCACCGGCTCAACGGCCGTGTCTGCCCCGATCTCGCGCGCCAAGCCGCCCTACAACCCGGTTGAAGATTTTCAATGGATCGCGCACCTCTCGAACGCGCCCTTTGTGATCGCCGTGAACCCGGCGCTGCC
The DNA here is from genome assembly GCA_031373455.1 of Rhodoferax sp. Taxonomy (GTDB): domain Bacteria; phylum Pseudomonadota; class Gammaproteobacteria; order Burkholderiales; family Burkholderiaceae_C; genus JANYCG01. The sequence continues at coordinate 647 of JANMMR010000511.1, read as the reverse complement.
GGTTACCGACCTCAAAGGCCTGGTCGCCTACGCCAAGGCACGGCCGAACAAGTTGTCGTACGGACACGCGGGCCTGGGCACCACGGTGCACCTGGCGGCCGAGCTGTTCAAGGAGCAGGCGGGCGTGGACATTGCCGACATCGCGTATGCCGGCAGCGCGGGCGCGATCACCGACACCATCGCCGGCACGGTGCATTTCATTGTTGAGACCTCGGGCACTTTGTTGCCGCACCACAAGGCGGGAAAACTGCGCATCATCACCACAATGGCCGAAGCGCGCGAAAAAATTGCGCCTGAAATTCCCACCGCACGGGAAGCCGGTTACGACCTGATCGCCGGCACCTCGAACCTGCTGGCTGCGCCGCTGGGCACGCCGCGCGAAGTGCTTGAACCGATCGCCCGGGCGGTCGGGCGGGTGATGGAACGCCCCGCCATCCAGGAGCGGCTGGCGCAGTTGGGCATCCAGCCCGTCACCAAATCGACCCCGGCGCTGGCGCAGGCCTACGTGACCACCGAAGTGGCGCGCTGGTCGGTGATCGTGAAAAAGCTGGGCATCGCGCTGTGATTGGCGCTGAATGGCATTTTTTCATTTAGTTAACACCCATGTTAATTATTGGATGAAATGACGGGTATTTGGCAAATTTATA
>JANMMR010000360.1:0-2927 GCA_031373455.1 Rhodoferax sp. | reverse complement strand
TTGCTGCCAGACCTGGTGACGCGACAGGCTGGCGTCCACCCGCGCAAAGCGCTGGGGAAACTCACGCGCCCGCTCGGCATAGGCCTGCGCCACCTTCTTGAAAAACGCCAGCGGTTGCGCCTCGAATTTATCCGGCACACGGGCGCCCACGAGCCGCTCGGCGGCGATTTCCGGGGGCAGGTCGAACCACACCGTCATGTCGGGTTGCCGCACATGCTCGGTGGGGCCGGACAAGATCACTTGAACGGTTTTCTCGAGGTAACGCAGCACCGAGAGGTCAAAGCCGCGCCCTCCTCCCTGGTAGGCAAAGGTCGCGTCCGTAAAGCGGTCGCACAACACCACTTCGCCGCGCGCCAGCGCCGGTTCGATCAAACGCTGCAGGTGGTCGCGCCGCGCGGCAAACACCAAGAGGGTCTCGGTCATCGCGTCCATCGGGTCGTTGAGCACCATGGCGCGCAGCTTTTCGGCCAGTGGCGTGCCGCCCGGCTCGCGCGTCAGCGTCACCACCCGGCCCTGGGCGCGAAACAATTCGGCCATGCTGTCGATGTGGGTCGATTTGCCGGCGCCGTCGATGCCTTCAAAACTGATGAATAGACCGGGCTGGGTGGCGCTCATGAAATCGGTTTATTTGCCGCGTTGGTATTTGTTGACTGCCCGATTATGGTCGGCCAGGGTATCGCTGAACTGGCTGGTGCCGTCTCCGCGCGCCACAAAATACAGCGCTTTGGTCGAAGCCGGGCTCACCGCCGCCTGCAACGCGGCTTTGCCAGGCATGGCGATCGGCGTGGGCGGCAGGCCCGGGCGGGTGTAGGTGTTCCACGGTGTATCGGTTTGCAGGTCGCGTTTGCGCAGGTTGCCGTCGTATTGGTCGCCGATTTTCTGCACCAGGCCGTAGATCACTGTCGGGTCGGTTTGCAGCATCATGCCAATGCGCAGGCGGTTGTTGAACACACCACCGATCAGCGGGCGGTCAGCACCTTTACCGGTTTCTTTTTCGACAATGCTGGCCAGAATCAGCGCCTGGTCGCGGTTTTTCAGAGGCGAGTTGGCGGGGCGTTGCTGCCAGGCGGCGTCCAGCCGTTCGTCCATCGCCCGCAAGGCGCGTTTGAGCACAACCAGGTCGCTCGACCCCTTGGCATAGTGGTAGGTGTCGGGGAAAAACCGCCCTTCGGGGTGAACGCCCGGGCGGCCCAGGTTGTTCATGATTTCCATCGGCTCCAGGCCCAACGTGCTGGGCTTGAGGTGTTCGGCCTTGGCCAGCGCCTCGCGCACCTGGTTAAATGTCCAGCCTTCAACCAACGTGATGGCCAGCTGGGAATCCTCACCCTGCAGGAGTTGCTGCAACAGGCCGCGCGGCGTGGTGCTGCGGGCAAATTCATAGGTGCCGGCCCTGATTTTGCGGGCTTCACCGGAAAGCCGGAACCAGGCATACAGGAGCGTGGGGTTGACCTTGACACCCGCGTCAACGACGGCCTGCGCCACCGCGCGCGCCGGCATGCCGGGGCCCACGACCACCTCGACCGACTCCACATCGGCCGCTGGCCCCAGCGCCGCAGAAAGTGCCAGCGGCTGGTGCAGCCACCACGCGCCCGCGCCGCACAGCGCAGCCACCACAACGATCATCAACAACAGGAAGCGCCGCACAGCCTTACATTCGTCAAGTACTTAAGCCTTTGATGATAATTCAGGCCATGAACGCTTCTTTCGCCCTTGCCGGCAACACCGCTGCGCCAATCGTTACAAACCGCGTCCCGGCTTTACCGTCAGAAACCGCGCTGAATGGCCTTTGCCTCTTGCCGCACCTGGGTGTAATCCGCGTGCAAGGCACCGATGCCGCCACTTTCCTGCAAGGCCAGCTGACCCAGGACGTGCTGACGATGGCGCCGGGCGAATCCCGGCTGGCCGCTTTTTGCTCGGCCAAGGGGCGGATGCAGGCCTCGTTTCAAGTCCTCAAACGCGCTGCTGAAGGCGGAACACCGGGTGAAAGCGAATTCCTGCTGGTTTGCAGCCGCGACATCCTGGCCGCCACCTGCAAACGCCTCTCGATGTTTGTGATGCGGGCCAAGGCCCGTTTGACCGACGCCAGCGCGGAGCTGCTTTTGTATGGCCTGCTTGGCCCGGCGGTTGAATCCTGGCCCGGCACCCGGCTGGCACTGGCGCCCTCGCTCGGCGTGCAACGCGCCATTGGCCTGTTGGCCGCGGGTGAACGGGCGCCCGAAGCCGCGCAGCTGGATGTGAACCTGTGGCTGTGGGCCGAAGTGCGCAGTGGCATTGGCCGCATCACGCTGCCAACGGTTGAAGCTTTTGTGCCGCAAATGTTGAATTACGAATCGGTGGGCGGCGTGAACTTCAAAAAAGGCTGTTACCCGGGGCAGGAGGTGGTGGCGCGCAGCCAGTTTCGCGGCACCTTGAAGCGGCGCGCTTACCTGGTTCAAGGTGCGGCTGCCATGGCGGCGGGTGACCCGGTATTTGGCCCCGCAGACGCCGACCAGGCTTGCGGCACGGTGGTGTTGGCCGCCGCTGCGTCGGGGCAATTTGAGGCGATTGCGTCAATGCAGGTTGCGGCTGCCCAGGCCGGTGGGTTGACGCTCGGTTCAGCGACGGGTGCAGCCCTGGAGGTGCTGGAGCTGCCTTACGAATTGCTGGAAGATATTTGAATATCTTTTTTTTAATATTACTGGTTAATTTTTTTCAATGTAAGTCACGTATTTATTTTATTTATTGCTATTAAAAAAGTATTAATATAGAAATAATTAATACCAATTATTTATTTAAAATATATTATTTACGGCTTTTTCATCAAAAGCCACTTGTCAAAAATACCTGGCACTGAGTCCTGCGCGCCGCCCGCGCCAAAACACCACAAAACACCACAAAACATCTCAAAGCCTCACAAACCCTTGACCATTTCAATGTGGTCAATACCG